>JAURNJ010000300.1 GCA_030830245.1 Novosphingobium sp.
CAGGCTGCGGCTGTTTTTCAGGGGCGACTCCATCGCGCCCGCGCCATCGCGCCGAACCAGATCGTCGGGGTCGAGACCCTGCGGCAGCGTCACGATCCGCAACGAATGAGCGGGCCGAAGCATCGGCAGCGCCCTGCCGATCGCTCGCATCGCTGCGCGCTGGCCCGCCGCGTCACCGTCAAAGCAGAGGATCGGGCTTTCCACCTGCCGCCAGAGCAGTTCGATCTGCTGTTCGGTAAGCGCGGTGCCCATTGGCGCGACGCATTCCTCGATTCCCGCGGCAGCGAGCGCGACCACATCCATGTAGCCTTCGACCACGATCAGGCGGCCAGACTTGCGCGAAGCCGGGGCGGCCCGGTTGAGATTGTAGAGCGTGCGCCCCTTGTCGAACAGCGGCGTATCGGGCGAATTGAGATACTTGGGGGCGCCCTCGCGATCCTCGAGAATGCGCCCGCCAAACGCAATCGCCCGGCCGCGCGCATCGCGGATCGGCAGCATCAGGCGGCCCCGGAACCGGTCGTACGGTTCCTTGCCATCGACAGCGATCCGCAGGCCTGCCTCGATCAGCATTTCCTCGGGAAAGCGCGAAAGCGCCGCCTTCATCGCCTGCCGGTCTTCGGGCGCATAGCCGAAGCCGAATTGTTCGGCGGTGAGCGGCTTGATCCCGCGTTGCTCAAGGTAATCGCGCGCAATGGCCCCGCCTGGCGCATGCAACTGCGCCACGAGCCAGTCCTGCGCCGCCTGCATGACATCGTGCAGCGTATCGCGCTTTTCTGCAGCCTGTGCCGCGCGGGGATCGGGGGCGGGAACCTCCATCCCGGCTTCGGCGGCCAGTTCCTTGATCGCGTCCATGAATTGCAGGCCGCGCTGGTCAGTCATCCACCGGATCACGTCGCCATGCGCGCCGCAACCGAAGCAGTGGTAGAAACCCTTTTCGTCGTTCATCGTGAAGCTGGGGGTCTTCTCGTTGTGGAAAGGACAGCAGGCCTTCCACTCGCGCCCCGACTTCTGGATGCGTGTCGTGCGACCGATCACGCCCGAAAGCGTGACCCGCGCGCGCAATTCATCCAGCCATTGGGGGGACAGGGTCATGCCCTGCCTTCTACCGGAAACCGGGTCCTGTGTCTCGGCTGGGCTCGATTCGAACGGGGCATAAGCCGGGGGATTTCAGGCCAGCGCGGCCTTCACCAGCGCACTTGCCAGCCCCATGTCGAGCACCGCGCCGTGGCGGGCTTTCAGTTCTGCCATGACCTTGCCCATGTCCTTGACCGATTCCGCGCCGACTGCCGCCTTCACCTCCTCGATCGCGGCCCGTGTGGCCGCTTCGTCCATCTGGCTGGGGAGGAATTCCTCGATCACGGACAGCTCGGCGCGTTCCTCCGCGGCGCGGTCGGTCCTGCCTCCCTGTTCGAACAGTTCGATCGATTCCTTGCGCTGCTTGGCCATCTTCTGGAGCACTTCGGTGACGAGCGCGTTGTCGTCCGGCTGGCTCGACGCGGTCCGCAGCTCGATGTCGCGGTCCTTCACCTTGGCGAGAATCAGGCGCAGCGCGCCGGTGCGCGGCTTGTCCCCAGCCTTCATCGCGGCAATCTGGGCATTCTTTAGGTCTTCGCGCAGCATGGCCCTGTCTCTTATATGTCTCGTGTTGGGGATAGCGCCGCTCTAATCCCAAAATTCGTGCTTTCATAGGTTGACGCTGAGGGGCCACAGGTCTAGCGGCCAAACCTTAGCAACATCGCTGGAATCCAATTCACCGGAGGGCCAAATGGCCGACCCCGCATTTTCGCACGCACCCCAACCGCAGGGTGCGTCGGGAGTCCTTGTGCTCGCCGATGGCACAGTCGTCTGGGGCCGTGGCTTCGGCGCCGTGGGCGAGGCCGTAGGCGAGGTGTGTTTCAATACCGCGATGACCGGCTATCAGGAGGTGATGACCGATCCCAGCTATGCGGCGCAGATCGTAACCTTCACCTTTCCGCACATCGGGAATGTCGGCGTTAACGACGAGGACCTCGAGTCGAAGGTCGAGGGTGCAGTCGGCTGCGTGGTGCGCGAGGACGTGACCGCGCCCAGCAACTTCCGGTCTCGGGGCGACTTTGCGGACTGGCTGGCGAGCAAGGGCAAGATCGGGGTGGCGGGCGTGGATACCCGCGCCCTGACCCGCCGGATCAGGCTTTCCGGCGCGCCCAACGCGGTGATCGCCCATGCGCCCGACGGCAAGTTCGACATTCCCGCCCTGCTGAAGAGGGCGCAGGACTGGCCGGGGCTGGAAGGGATGGACCTCGCTCGCGTTGTCTCTCGGCACGACCAGGAAGGCTGGGAAGGCTCTGTCTGGAAGCTGGGGCAGGGCTATGGCAGATCCCCCCGCGACGCGCGGCCGCATGTGGTCGCGATGGATTTCGGCGCGAAGGACAACATCTTCCGCAATCTCGTGCGTGCCGGGGCGCGGGTAACGGTGGTGCCTGCCGAAGCAACGCTGGAGCAGGTGCTGGCATTGAAACCGGACGGCGTGTTCCTTTCGAACGGGCCGGGCGATCCGGCGGCGACCGGCAAATACGCCGTGCCAGTGATCAAGGGCCTGCTCGATCGCGACATTCCGCTGTTCGGCATCTGCCTTGGCCACCAGATGCTGGCGCTGGCTGCCGGTGCGAAGACGAGCAAGATGCACCAGGGCCATCGCGGCGCGAACCATCCGGTGCAGCGCGTTGGCTCTGGCTGGGGCGAGAGCGAGGGGCTGGTCGAGATCACCTCGATGAACCACGGCTTCGCGGTCGATAACGCCACGCTCCCGCCCGAGGTGGAGGAAACCCACGTCTCGCTGTTCGATGGATCGAACTGCGGGATTTCGATCAAGGGCAAGCGCGCGTTCGGCGTGCAGTATCACCCGGAAGCCTCGCCGGGTCCGCAGGACAGCTTTTACCTGTTTGAAAAATTTGTTGGAATGCTCGGCTAATGCCCAAACGCACAGACATCTCATCGATCCTCGTCATCGGCGCCGGCCCGATCGTCATCGGCCAGGCCTGCGAGTTCGACTATTCCGGAACCCAGGCGATCAAGGCGCTGAAGGAGGAGGGCTACCGCGTCGTCCTCGTCAACTCCAACCCCGCCACGATCATGACCGATCCGGACATGGCCGACGCCACCTATATCGAGCCGATCACGCCCGAGATCGTCACTCGCATCATCGAGAAGGAGCGGCCAGACGCGCTGCTGCCCACCATGGGCGGGCAGACCGCGCTTAACACCGCGCTCGCGCTGTTCAACGACGGCACGTTGGAGCGGCTGGGCGTGCAGATGATCGGCGCTGACGCCGACGCCATCGACAAGGCCGAAGATCGCCAGCGCTTCCGCGAGGCGATGGACAAGATCGGCCTCGAATCGGCGCGCTCGGGCGTTGCCCACACCGTCGAGGAAGCCTTTGCGGTGCTCGAAACCACCGGGCTTCCCTCGATCATCCGGCCCAGCTTCACCCTTGGCGGTACCGGCGGTGGCATCGCCTATAACAAGGCCGAGTTCGAGGCCATCGTGCGCGGCGGGCTCGATGCCTCGCCCACCACCGAAGTCCTGATCGAGGAATCGCTCCTCGGCTGGA
>JAURNJ010000301.1 GCA_030830245.1 Novosphingobium sp.
GCCATCCGGACCCCATGCGTTCGGCCATTCGGCGATGAATTCCTTGAGGCCCTTGATCGGTCCCAAGTGCGCCTTCTTGACGTAGATATACAGCGGGCGTGCGCCGGGATAGCTGAAGTCCGAGATGGTTGCATAGGTCGGGGCGACGCCGGACATCGGCACGCCCTTCAGCTTGTCCATGTTCTCCTCAAGGAACGAGAAGCCGAAAACGCCGATTGCCTTGGGGTTCTGCGAGATCTTCTGGACCAGCAGGTTGTCGTTCTCGCCACCTTCGACATAGGCGCCATCCTCGCGAACGGTGGTGCAGGCCTTTTCGTAGGCGTCCTTGTCGCTATCCTTGAGCGCGGCCATGGCCGGGTCGGTCTTGCAACCGGCCTCGAGAATCAGCTCCTTGAGCGCATCGCGGGTGCCCGAAGTCGTCGGCGGACCATAGACAAGGATCGGAATCGCGGGCAGCGACGGATCGATGTCACTCCAGTTTTTCGCGGTCTGAGGCTTGCCGAAAGGATTGGCGGCAAGCGCCTTGTAGACCGTTGCGGGAGTGAGCTTCATGTTCTGCCCGCTAGTGGCCTCGGCAAAGGAGATGCCGTCGATGCCGATCTGGATCTCGATGATCTCGGTTACGCCATTCTTCTTGCAGTCTTCGAACTCGGAAGCCTTCATCCGGCGCGAGGCGTTCTCGATGTCAGGATGGGCTGCCCCGACGCCAGCGCAGAACAGCTTCATGCCCGCGCCGGTTCCGGTCGATTCGACGACCGGCGATTTGAGGCCGGCAGCGCCCGCGACTTTTTCGGCGACTGCAGTGGCAAACGGATAGACCGTCGAGGAGCCGACCGCGCGAACGAAATCGCGTGCGCCGCCAGCGCCTTCGCCGCCGCCAGAACCGCCGCAGGCAGACAGCGCCAGGGCCGAAACGGCAGCGAATGCGATAGTCTTCAGATTGTTCATGGCAGGTTTCCTTTTGCGCCCGTCGGGGCGCTCCTATTGGTGTTGGATGACACTTGTGTGACAGTTTTGTTGCATTGCCGGCGCGCCTAGAAATCGATCTGCGCGCGCATCCCGAAGGCATCGACGCCATAGCTCCTGTCACCCCCGGCAGCCGGATACTGGGCATCGTCATAGTTCATCCGGCCGTAGTTCATCATCAACCGGGTGTATTCGGTCGGCGTCCAGACCAACGAGACGGCAAAACCGTTCTGCCGCCCGCCCGCGATTCCCGCGTCCGACAGGTCCAGCCGGTCGTAGCGCAGATTGACCTGCACCGCGCCGATCCCTCCCTTGCCCACGGGCTTCGAAGGCTTCACACGATCGAAGATACCGTTCTTGTAGCCGCGCGTATCACCGCCAGTGAGAAAAAAGCCCATTTCGGCATAGCCGCCGAAAAAGGTCGGATCGGCAAGGCCTGTGGGTCGTGCGACCTTCTGCCAAAATGCTTCGCCGGCTGCGTGGAAGCGACCAGATATGAAGGCGGCCTCCAGGCCATAGCCTGTTTCCTTGCTGGCGCTAAAGGCGCGCGTATCGATGAACCGCTCGGCGGTTGTGTGCAGGAAGGGGCGCTGACGATAGCGCACTGTGGTTGCTGCATCGTTGAGGTCGCGGAAATGGACCGATCCGGCCAAGTGCAGCTGCGCGTCTCCCAGCTTCGGCATGAATACCACGCGACCGTCCGTGCTCCAGCCCTTGTTTGGCAAGTCGGACATGTTGTCGGAAAAGACGCCGCCCTGCAGCAGCAGGTTTCCGGCGGTGTACTGCGTCGAGAGCCCGACGCGGCGCTCGAACCCGAACGCATCGGTAAAGGCGGCGCGCTCCATCATTGAGGTGTTCAAGCTGCTGGTCAGCTCTTCCAGGCTCTGGAACGAGTTGTGCTGGCCTACCGAAATCTTGAGGCCCTTGTGCTGGTAGGTCACGATGGCATCGGCGATCTCGACCTCGTTGCCTGCGAAATCGGCCTCGAACTTGTAACCGAGCCCTCCCGGAATGTCGCCTTCGACGCCTAGGCGGGCGCGGCGCATTTCGCTGCCAAATCCATCGAAACGCCTGGTGGAGTCGGGAGCGTTAATGGTGCCCGCATCGATCTGCAGCCGACCGCGTGGCTTGAAGCTCCACCCGCCAGCAGCCTTGAACTGTGGCGCACCCTTCCACGAGACTTCCACCGGAGGCGCCTTCCGCGCCTCCGCAGCTGCAGCCTTGGCCTCACCGGCTGCGGTCGAAGCCGCCGTTGCGCTCGCCTGGGCCTGCGCGAGTTGGCCTTCGAGCTGGTCGATGCGTAGGGCCATGCGCTCCATCTGAGCACGCATTTGCGCCAGTTCTTCGGCGACCGAAGCCGCGCCTTGGGCTTGGGCAGGTGTAACCCAGGCGAGGGCAAGGCTCACTGCGACAACGCTTGCCGCCTCGCGAATTCGATTGGACATGAAAACTCCTGCGCAACGTCTTATTGACTGCAATGCGACGCCTCTACGACTGTGATGTTGCATTTTTGTGACGCATTGCGACGTCGCTGTGGAAAAGCGCCGTCGACGGCTCAATCGCGCAGCAGCGGCAGCATCACCGATGCGGTGGTGCCATGGCCTTGACGGCTCGTAAGGTCGAAGCGACCGCGGTGCCGTTCGACGATGTGCTTGACGATCGACAGCCCGAGCCCCGTACCGCCCGCGGCCCGGCTGCGGCTGGTGTCGGCGCGATAGAACCGCTCGGTCAGGCGCGGCAGATGTTCGGGAGCGATTCCGTCGCCCTCGTCCCTGACCGCAATCAGAACCCAGCCGGTATCGGTCGCCTCGACGTTGACCTCGACCTTGTCCTTCTCCCGCCCGTATTTGCGCGCGTTGTCAATGAGGTTGCGTAGGACCTGCGCGAGTTGTGCCCGCTCGCCCCGGACCGTCGCGGAGTCGCAATTCGCCGATACCGCCACTTCGCCATCGGTGCGGAACTCGCCGGCAGTCTCCCTTGCCAGCGCGACGATGTCCACGCTGTCGCCGGGCACCTCGTGCTTGCTCGCCTCGATGCGCGACAGGCTCATCAGGTCCGATATCAGCGCCTGCATGCGCATCGCCTCGTGCCGGATCGTGGCAAGGAATTTCTCGCGCGTGGCCTCGTCGCCGCCAGCCTTGGGGTTCATCAGGGTTTCGACATAACCCAGGATCGTAGCCAGCGGGGTGCGCAGTTCATGGCTGGCATTAGCGACGAAATCGGCGTGGGCACGCGCGACGCTGACCCGTTCGGAACGGTCGTAGAGGCTGACGAGACGCACCTCGCTGTCCAGCACGACCGAATCAATTTCCCAGACGCTGCCGCCGACCGAAAGGCCGGAAACCGTTACCGTGCCGCCATTCGCGTCAAGGATCAGCTCGATCGCGCGCGGATCGCGAATGGCGATGCGCACGTCCTGCCCGACGATATGCGCGCCCAGCAGCGTGCGCGCTGCCTGGTTGGCGAATGTCACTTGGCCCTTGGCGACAATCATCGCCGGGGTCTGGAGATGTTCGAGCTGATCGGTGTCGTTGCTGGCCATGAGCCGGATCATAGCCTGCGAGCGGCTATAGGCATAGACGTGGCCGTGCCGACCCGGCTATGCTGCAATCGCGAAGTTCGCGGGTGGGGCAGGAGAACCGATGCGATGATCACAATCGCCGATCTCAATGCGCGGCTGGCCGAATTGCATGTGCAAACCTCGCAGACGCCTTTGTTCAATCCTGTGTTCCAGCTTGGGCTCGAATTGTCGCGTCAGCTGGAAAGCGGGGCCTTGACCCTTGATGCGATCGAGTCCCTGGTCGCCGAGTTGGAATGCGAAGGGCTGCGGGCCCGCGCGGCGCGGCTGCAACGGCTCGTCGGTCCGATGGCTCCCGAGGAAAACGCGGCGCGATTGCGCGCACTTGTCAGCGAGGAGGACTTCGCGCGGTTTGCTGCGCGCTGGCAGCGCCCGCTTGCCCATATCGTCTTCACCGCGCACCCGACCTTCCTGTTGACCTCCGCACAATCCGCCTCGGTGGCGCAGGCGGCGAGCAACGGCGATCTTTCGCCCGAGATGGTCTGCGCTGTGCCCGGCGGACGCGACGCGATCACGCTCGACTACGAGCATGAGGCCGTCATGGCCGCGCTCACCCGCGCGCAGGACGCGCGCGATGCGATCACAGATACGCTGCTGGACATCGCGGCAGAGCGGTGGCCGGACCAGTGGAGAGCACTCCGGCCCATCCCGGTGCGGCTTGCGACCTGGGTCGGCTACGACATGGACGGGCGCACCGACATCGGCTGGACGACCTCACTGCACTATCGCCTTTCCGAAAAGGCGCAGCGACTGGCGCGCTATGGCGAGGCTCTGCGCGATCTCCTGCCAGAGATGGCGCAGCGCATGGACCGCGCCGCGGCCCATACCAGCGCCATGGCCGAGCGATTTTCCGCCAACCCGTCCGAACCGGGCGAAGTGTCCGAGGCGGCCAATGCCCTCACTGCCGATCATCCCGACAAGCTGGTCAGTCTCGCGCCGGTCATCGGGGAGCTTGAGGCAGCAGCGCAGACCGCCGATGCGGACAGCGCGCGTCGCCTGCTTACGGTTGCCGCTGCCATGCGCGCCGACGGCCTGGGCATGGGCTTGATCCATTTCCGGGTGAACAGCTCGCAGCTTCAGAACGCAATTCGCCGCCGCATCGACCCCGAGGGCAAGCTCAACCTCGCCAGCCAGGCAGCGTTGGTGAAGATGCGCGAACTGCTCGCGGGCGTGAAGCCGCTGCGGTCCAATTTCGCTGCTCTCGCCATCGAGAACAGCACTGCAGTTCGCCAGTTCCTCGCCATGGCGCAAATCCTCGGTCATATCGACGCTGACGCCCCGATCCGCATGCTCATCGCCGAATGCGAGGAGCCGACCACGGTTCTCGCCGCGCTCTATTACGCGCGCATGTTCGGCATCGACGACAGGGTGGATGTCTCCCCGTTGTTCGAGACCGAAAGCGCGCTGGAGCATGGAGGGCGCTTCCTCGATGCCCTGCTCGCCGAGCCTGCCTACCGCGACTATGCAAAACGGCGCGGGCGCGTCTGTATCCAGACCGGCTTTTCCGATGCCGGGCGCTTCGTAGGCCAGTTGCCCGCAGCCCTCGCGATCGAGCGGCTGCAGGGCCGCCTTGCCGAAGCGATGGTGGCAAACGGACTGAGCGATGTCGCGGCGCTTATCTTCAATACCCACGGCGAATCGATGGGTCGCGGCGCGCATCCTTCCAGCTGGCAGGATCGCCTCGACTGGCCGATGTCGCCCTGGGCGCGGCGCCGCTTCGTGCGTGCCGGGATCAGGCTGGAGCCCGAGGTCAGCTTCCAGGGCGGCGACGGATACCTGTTCTTCGGATCGCCCGAACTGGCCCTGGCGACGCTCACCCGCTTTGCCGAGGCCCCGCCATGGCAGGCCGATCCCGACGCGCCGACCGATCCCTTCTACCGGCGTACCGACATCAGCCTCGATTTCTACCGCGCCATCCGCCGCCACCAGTCGAAGCATCTTGCCAGCCGTACCTATGCGCGTGCGATCACCGCTTTCGGACTGGGCCTGCTCAACGACACCGGCAGCCGCAAGTCCCGCCGCCAGTCCGACCTCGCCTCGGACCGTGAGATGAGTCTGCGGCAGATCCGCGCGATCCCTCACAACGCGATCCTCCAGCAGCTCGGCTATCCGCTCAATGTCATCGCCGGAATTGGCACGGCCTCGGAAGGCAACCGCGAGGATATCGCGCAACTGCTGCGCGAGAGCGAGCGGGGCGGGCAACTCGTGCGGCTGGCGCGCGCTGCCAATGCGCTTGCCAGCATCAAGACCGTCGCGGCCTTCGGCGAACTGTTCAATTCGGCCTATTGGGCGAGCCGCCCCTATCGCGGCGACGAACAGCACATCGCCGAGGCCTGCCTGACGCTGGCCGAACATCTGACCAGTGATGACCGTACCGGCGTGTTCCGTCGCCTCGCTTCGCGTCTCAGGGTCGATTCCCTGACGCTGCATAAGTTGCTCGAACTGATCCCGGACGAAGGCTCTGGCGAAGGCCGTGAGGAAACGCGCCGCAACCTTGGCGTGCTGCAATCTTTGCGGCTAGCCCTGTTCAAGCACATGTTCCTGCGCTCGGTAATGGTTCCGCCGTTCAGCCGTGCAAACGACATCAGCCGGGAAGACGTGCTCGAGATGGTCTTTACCCTGCGTATCGAGGATGCCCTGGCGCAACTTCGGCGTGCCTTTCCGACGCATTTTCCCTCGATTGCCGATTTCGCGGTGACCGAACCCAGCGATTATCCGGATGAGGGGGCGACCAGCTATGCCCAGATCCACCGCGATTTCATCGATCCTATCGAGCGGGCGCACGGCCTGTCGCTGCGCATCGCGACAGCCTTGGCCAATGAATTCGGCGCACATGGATGATTGAGCACGCTTGTCAGGCTGTTAACCTTCGCGGGGGCATGGTCCCGGCTTGAGACGAGCTGTGTCTGCCTACTGGCGGTAATCCGCTATTTGAGCGATATTGCAGCAGAAGATTTGCAAGAGGCGATGAGAATGATCCGCAAGGGGCCGCTGATGCTGGGCGCTGCATTTCTGGGGCTAACCGGGGTGGCAGGCGCGATCCTGCTTGCCGATCAGCCTTCGCAGGCTGCCGATGGCCCGGCTGCCCCCGCTGCCAAGGTTCCGGCGGTTGCAACTGCGGCAAAACCCAAACCCAAGCCGTTCGACGAACGCTTTGTCATCAAGCGCATCCTGCCGATTGAAGGGCCGATCAAATACGGCGAGTGGCACTGGAACGAAGAAGGTGCTCCTGCGACTGGACCCATCGTCATCACCGTCGATCTCGACGCGCGGGTGATCTCGGTGTTTCGCTCTGGTTACGAGATCGGCGCGGCTGCGGTCCTCCTGGGCACCGAGGAAAAACCGACGCCGCTCGGCGTGTTCCCGATCACCCAGAAAAAGCGGCACCACGTTTCCAACCTGTACGATGCGGAAATGCCCTATATGCAGCGGCTGACCGACGACGGAGTAGCCCTCCACGCCTCTGAAGTGGAGTGGGGCTATGCCAGCCACGGCTGTATCGGAATGCCCGAACCGTTTGCCGCCAAGGTTTTCGCCACGACCAAGCTTGGCGACCGGGTGTTCATAACGCGCGGCAAGATGGTCAAAAACGGTGACTCCCTTGTCGAATCATGATAGCCAAAGTCTCAGGCTGTCTATACAGCTTACGTTAATCCCGGCCCCCTTGACCTGATCGGGATTCTTTCCGGCCTCCCAGCCGGATCGCCGGGGGAAGCAATCCAGGGTAATTACGGGCCACCCTGGATTGCTTCGCCCGAGCTGAAATCCAGAAAAATCAGCGTTTTATAGCTGAGCTTCGGCGCTTTTTCGGCGGCCTTGAAAAAGTCCAGCCGCCACGTTCCGGGCGCGCAACGAGCGATCCGATCGACGCCGGGCTACCCGAATCGAGCGACTCGAAGACCTTTGCAACCTGTCCGCCGCGCGGTTCCTGACTGTCCATTTCGCGAACGATTCGCGAAATCACCCGCAGAATAACGGCTCGCGGTGCGCGTGGACGATAGGCCAGGCCGAAAGGTTGGGGACGCACATTTTCGGCCCATTCGCGCTGTGCCGCCCATTCCAGGGCCGCGTCAGCATCGGCCAGATGTGCCGCGCTGTGTGCCAGCGCCACCGGATCGAGCCAACCGGCACTGGCCAGGGCCTTGCGCATTCGCACCCGGTCGAACCGGTCGTCGCTGTTGCTGGGATCGGCAACCGCGCGCACGCCGCTGGCATCGACCAGCTGAGCCAGTTCATCGCGCCGCCAGGCGAGCACCGGGCGCAGCAGCAGGAGGTCGCTATCCGGCGCCCGTCCGCGCGGACGCACGCCGGCAAGCCCGGCAACCCCGCTGGCGCGGTTCAGCCGCAGCAAGAGCGTTTCGGCTTGGTCGTCGGCATGGTGGGCCGTTGCCAGGGCAGCGATCTCATTGCCTTGCGCCCATGTAACGAGAGCCGCGTAGCGGGCATTGCGCGCCTGCGCCTGAACGTTGCCCGGATCGACCTTAACCGGCAGCACCGCATGCTCGACCCCGAGCATACCGCACAAGTCGTTGACGAACACGGCTTCGTCTGCGCTTTCGGCACGCAGGCCGTGATCGACGGTCGCGGCCGCTACCCGACCGGGCAGGGCGGCTGCGGCGAGCAATAGCAGGGCCGTGCTGTCGGGACCGCCGCTTACCGCGATGCCGAGCCGAGCGTCGGCCCTGTCGAGACCTTCCGGCCAGATCGCTTCCAGATCGGCGGCAAAACGCCGGACCTGCTCACTGCCTGCGGGCGGGAGTTCAACCCGGGCAGGCAAGGCCCCGACGGGCATCACCGTATTGTCCCTTGAGCCGACCGGCGGCCTCGGCCGCATAGGTTTCAGCAAATTCGGCAAGCGCGATGCAGGCGCGCTTGTCATCGTTCAGCTTCTTCATCGCAACCGCAAGGTTCAGCAGGCTGTCAGGCGCACGCGCGCCGCGCTTGTCGGCCTGGTAGTTCTCGAGAAACCACTTGGCGGCTTCGACGGTCTGTCCGTCATCCAGAAAGGCGCGGCCAAGCAGGTTGCGTCCGAAGCTGACCCTGAAGTGACGCGGATATTTCTCGATGAACATCTTCAGCTGCTGGCGCGCTTCGGGGTAGAACTTGGCCTCCCAAAGCCGGAAACCGTAAGAATATTCGTCGTCGGCAGGATCGTTTGTCTGCGGCTTTTCGATTGCGCGCACGGCTGCGAGACGGCTCGCCGAGGGAGACGCGGACACGGCAGCGCTCGTTGATGGCGCTGCGGCGGGTGTCGTTGCCGCAATTGCCGGGGCAGGCGTGCTCGCCGTCTGAACCGCAGTCGCGACAGCCGATGGGGCTGGCGTCGTGGCAGTTGCGGCGGGCGCGGTTGCGGCAGCAGGCGCCGTTCCAGTCGTGGTCCCTGTGGTTGTGGCGGGTCGGACGATGCCCGCACGCGCTTCGAGTACGCCGATACGGTTGGAATTCTCCTCGACCTGCCCGGTCAGGCGGGCAAGCTGCGCCTCGATCGCATCCATGCGGGTAAGGATGTCGGTTACCGCCGAGGTTGCTGGAGGCGTGGTAGTCCCTGAAGCAGTCTGCCCGCTTGCAACCTCAGGCTTGAAAAACCGTTCGTCGCCGCCGGGAAACACCTTGCGTTGCAGGGCGCGAACCTCTGCTTCGATCTTGCGCAGCCGCACTTCCCCGGCTGCGTCCTGGGCAGAAGCGATGCCCGCCGAACCGGCGAGGAATGTAGCTGCGAGCAGCAAGGCCGCCAGGCCCTTTTGCCCTTGCCGCTGGTCCCAACCCCACATTGTTTCCGGTCTCCTAAGCTGCCGAACCGAATGCCTGCCTGCCACGCGCAGGCCTTACCTGCGTTGAACCCGCGCTTCTCTGCCCAAGCAGGCTTTTGCTGTCGAGGTTCTACCTCTCCGAAACGGTGGAAGTTTCGCCAGCCGGTCGTCCAGTTGCACTGGCTGACGCTGCTGGCGTTGCGGCAGATACGGGCGGCGCCAGCAGGCTTGCGGGCGCAAGCGAAATGTTGCGGAGCACTTCGGGGGCTGGACGCAATCGGGCGAGTGTGCGCGAGCCCACCGTCACGCGCAGCATGTCGGGCCGGGCGGTCGAAAGCACCGCGCCTGCCGCGTTTGCCGGTACGAGGTAACTCTCGTTCAGGGCCAGTTCCTTCCGGAACACCTGTTCGCCCGCTGCATTATCGATACGCAGCCAGACGCCGTTTTCAAGCGCGGTCAGCCGAACTGCCGCCGTGGCGGCGACGGGCGCAGGGGCCGCCTGCCTGGCTGCGGCTACTGGCTGCGTGGCGGACTGCGCCGGCTTCTCGTCGATCAGATCGGGCATCGAGCCTGCCGGATCGAGGAAACTGCGCCAGAATACGAAAATCAGCGCGAACAACAGGATCGCCCCGCCTGCCGCCATCCATGCGAGCCCGGAGGACGGTAACCGCGCCGGGTCGCCAGGTTCGAAAGCATCGGAGTGCTGCGTGCGCGGGTGAAGGCCTTCCTGTCGGGACAGCTCGTCGCGAACGGCCTGGGCAATATTCTCCTCGTTGAGGCCGACCGCACGCGCATAGGATCTGCTGAAGCCGACCGCGTAGGTGCGGCTGGCAAGTTCTGAGTATCGATCGTCCTCGATAGCCGCGAGGTGCCGCTTCGAAACCCGCGTTCGGGCCGCGATCTCCTCCAGCTCCAGCCCGGCAACAAGCCGCGCCTCGCGCAAGCGCGCTCCCGCCGTCAGCAGCGGCAGCCTCCCTTCGTCGTCACCTCCCTGCGCCATTGTGCTCCAAGACCATTGTCGATGCGCTTCCCCGCGGCGCACAAACGACGCAATCCAGCCCGTGTCAAATGCGTACGCGGTTAAGGAC
>JAURNJ010000302.1 GCA_030830245.1 Novosphingobium sp.
ACACCCACCTGCACACGTCGAATTCGCTGGACGCCTTCGCCTTTGGCAACCGGCTGGGCTCGGAAGCGGCGCTGCGCTTTGCCCGTGGTGAGCGGGTGACATCCTCGACGGGTATCCCGGCCCAGCTAGACCGCCCGCTCGACTTCCTCGTGATCGCCGATCACAGCGACAGCCTCGGTTCGACCCGCCGGCTTTACGAAATGCCTCCGGAACAGGTTGCCGACCCCGTGCTAAGACACTGGCAGGAGCTGATGAAGCAGGGGCCCAGGCAATCGCAGCGGATCATCGGCGAGCTGATGGCGCTCGCCGCCAACGGTGCCATTCCCAAGGCCTATTATGAGCTGGGCAGCGTCGAATCGACACGCGGGATCTGGCACGAACACACCGCGATCGTCGAACGCTACAACGAGCCGGGCAAGTTCACCGCTTTCATGGGTTTCGAATACGGGCTGCAGCCCAATGGCAACAACCTCCACCGGGTCGTCATCTTCCGCGATGGCAAGGACAAGGCCGACAAGGTTCTGCCGTTCAGCTCGCAGATTGCGGGCGCGAACATCGGCAAGCTGTGGGACTACATGGATCGCTATGAACAGGAAACCGGCGGCCGCACCCTCGCCATTCCCCACAACAGCAACGTCTCCAATGGCCTGATGTTCGAACTGGTCGGACCCGAAGGCGGCCCAATGACCGCGGATTATGCCCGCCGCCGAGCGGCTCGCGAGCCGCTGGTCGAGGCAACCCAGATCAAGGGCGACAGCGAAGCGCACCCCTTCCTGTCACCCAATGACGAATTTGCCGGCTATGGCGTCGCAGGCTGGGAACTGGGCAATCTCCCGCTCAACATGGCCAAGCAGAACTGGATGTTTGCCGGCGAATATGTCCGCGAGGCCTTGAAGCGCGGTCTGGAGATAGAGGCTCGGACCGGCGTCAATCCCTATCAGCTCGGCATGATCGGTTCGACCGACAGCCACACCTCACTGGCCACGGCCGACGACAGCAATTTCTACGGCAAGCATCCCGGTAACGAGCCGCAGGCAGGGCGCGCCGACGAGAAAATGGAACTGGGGGGCACGCTAAGCCGCGTTGGCTGGAACTTCCTGGCCAGCGGCTATGCCGCGGTCTGGGCGACGGCCAACACCCGCGAGGCGCTGTTCGATGCGATGATGCGCCGCGAGGTCTATGCGACTACCGGACCGCGCATGCGTGTGCGGCTGTTCGGCGGCTGGGATTTTGCAAAGCGCGACCTCAAGGGCGACTGGGTCAGGGCAGGCTATGGCCGCGGCGTGCCGATGGGCGGCGAACTGCGGCAAAAGGCGGGCCGCGCGCCCAGCTTCATCGTCTCGGCGCTGAAGGACCCGATGGGCGCGAACCTTGACCGGGTGCAGGTGGTCAAGGGCTGGGTCGATGCCGGGGGCCAGACCCACGAGAAGGTCTACGATGTCGTGTGGAGCGAGATGAAAAAGCGCAAGGTAGCGGCGAATGGCAAGGTGCCTGCCGTGGGCAACACGGTCGACGAGGTTCGGGCCACCTATGCCAACACCATCGGTGCGGCCGAACTGACCACCGTCTGGCGCGATCCTGAATTCGATCCGGCGCAGCGCGCATTCTATTACGTGCGCGTAATCGAGATCCCGACGCCGCGCTGGGTGCTTTACGACGCACTTCGCTATGGCGCGACACTGGGCAAGGATGTCGTGAAGGTCCACCAGGAGCGCGCCTATACCTCGCCGATCTGGTACAAGCCCCAGGGCTGAACCGGATGCCCTTGCGTGAACGCCTGGGGCGCCTGCGCCGCGAGCCGCTGGTCCATTTCCTGCTCGGCGGCCTCGCCATCTTCCTGTTCTTCGCGTGGCGCGGCACGGAAGCGGACCCGGCAAGCCGTACCATTGTCATTGGCGCTCCGCAGGTTGAAAGCCTTGCCGGGCAATTCGCGCAGACATTTCGCCGACCGCCGACCGCGCGCGAGATTGACGGCCTGCTCCGGGATTACATCAAGGAGGAGGTCTACAACCGCGAGGCAAGACGGCTCGGCCTCGATATCGACGACCAGGTGATCCGGCAGCGGCTGCGCCAGAAGATGGAGTATCTCGCCCGGTCCAGCGTCGAGAACGCCCAGCCGACGGATGTCGAGCTTCGCAAGATGCTCGATGCGAACCCCGCCAGATACGCGAGCGGCGCGCGCATCAGCTTCGACCAGGTCTACCTGGGCCAGATCGACGGCGCGGAGGCTGAAAAGCGGGCGAGGGAGGCGATCGCGCGTCTGGCCAAGGGGGTGGACTGGAAGCAGATCGGCGAACCGCTTTCGGTACCTCCCTCGCTGGAGCGGGCAAGTGTGCAAGAGATCGAACGTGAGTTCGGCGATCGCTTCGCGAGCGAACTGACTGGGGTTAAATTCCGGCGAGCGCCCGCATGGCAGGGGCCGCTCGCATCGGGCTACGGTTGGCACCTGGTCCGTCTGCGCGCCATGACCTCTCCTGCAGTTCCGGAGCTGGCCCAGGTCCGCCAGCAGGTCGAGAACGACTGGCGCGCTGCAACGATCGAGGCTCGCGAGGCCGAGGCTTACCAGACCCTGCTCGACAGCTATGATATCCGGATCGAGAAACCGTGAACCGCTGGTTCGGCCTGATCTGTTCCGCTCTTCTTCTCTCTTTGGTCGCGCCCGCCGCTGCCGACGAATTGCGGCCCGGTTACCTCGAATTCACCCAGAAGGACGCGACGCGCTGGGCCATGATCTGGAAGGTTCCGCTCGCCGCCGGAGTGACGGAACAGAGCCACCCGATCTTGCCGCGCGCTTGCGAGGCCGTCGGCGCGCCACGGCGCGACATGGCGGATCGGGCGCTGGTCCTGCGGTGCGAGGTTCGCTGCACCGGCGAGGTCGCTGGCTCGCGGATCGGCCTTTCCAGCTTCGCTGGCTCGCGCACCGACGTGCTCCTGCGGGTCGCGCCGCTGGGCCGCCCGGTCCAAGCCTCGCGACTGACCTCTAGCGAGCCGACAGCCGAAATCCGCGCGCGCCCGGGTTCATGGCAGGTTGCGTACACCTATTTCGTGACCGGGATCGAACACATCGTGTTCGGCTACGACCACCTCCTGTTCGTGATCGCCCTTGTCCTGCTGTTGCGCGGCGGATGGGCTGTCGCCAAGGCGGTGACGGCTTTCACCATCGCGCATTCGCTCACTCTCATCGGCACCACGCTGGGCCTCATCGGTCTGCCGCAAGCGCCGGTAGAGGCGCTTATTGCACTCTCCATCATTTTCCTTGCGGTCGAGATCGTGAAGCAAGAGCCTGACCGGACCAGCCTGACCGAGCGTGCGCCTTGGATCGTCGCGTTCGTTTTCGGCCTGCTTCACGGTTTCGGCTTTGCAGGCGCTTTGCACGAAATCGGCTTGCCCGAAAGCGACGTGCCAGCCGCGCTCCTGACCTTCAACCTGGGTGTAGAGGCGGGGCAGTTGCTGATCGTACTGGCCTGCCTCGGTGCCATCGCGGCCGTGACACGAGTGGCGGCCTTCGCGGTACTCCCGCTTACCCGCATGGCGACCTATGCGATCGGCATGGTGGCGAGCTACTGGTTGATCGAACGGCTTGCATGAAGCTGCATGGTGCCAGTGGACTGCTCGCGAAGCACCTCACAATTTCGCCAGACCTTTGTAACTCTTATTCCGCCGAGCATTTCACATGGCACTTAAGTTGTCAGTTATGTCGGGCAGAACCCGGAAACGGGCGGTGCTAGAAGGTACTGGCAGACCAACGCGACGGCTCGACCTGTAGCTGAAGCAGACGGGATTGACGCACCCTGGCCCTAGGCGCACTTAGACGCTCAATGCGTCTGGCGCGTATTGCGGCAGCCCGTTCGTTAAAGCAGATAGCATTTGCCGGCTGCAGGCGGCGGCAGATTTGCACCATACGAGAAACACGAGGGAGCCGCATTTGCGTGGATTGATTTATGAAGGGACTGGGCAGGTCCGCTATGTGGAGGATCTGGCGGTGCGCGAGCCGGGGGCTGGCGAAGTGCTGGTCCGGATCGCGGCGAGCGGAATCTGCCATTCCGATATTTCGGTGATCAACGGCACGATCAACTGGCCTGCCCCTGCGGTGCTGGGTCATGAGGGCGCTGGAGTGATCGAAAAGCTCGGTCCCGGCGTGTATGGGCTGGCCGTAGGAGATCACGTCGCGTTG
>JAURNJ010000303.1 GCA_030830245.1 Novosphingobium sp.
ATCTGGAGCGGCGCGACCTATGATGTCGATGCCTACGCAAGGATCCTCGAGGCCGGGATCAACCTCTACGCCTGCATGGGGGCATGGTTCCTCGAAGGGCAGCCAGAGGAAGCGCGCCTGCGCGAGGCAGCCGAAAGAGGCGGCGCGTCGCTGTGCGCGGGTGGCAACATCCCCGGCCTGATCAGCGACGTGCTGCCGCTGTTCCTCACCGGCTATACCGGGCGCATCCGGCAATTGCGGATGTGGCAGCGCAACGACATGTCGTCCGGCCCTTCTGCCGTGCAGATCCAGGTGCTCGGCGTCGGCCTGCCTCCCGGCGAAGGCGCGCATGCCGCCGCGATCAACGCAGGCTGGACGCATTCCATGGAACAGTCGAGCCGGATGATCGCACACGCGCTCGGGGTCGAATGGGAAGGCGTCGCGCTGGAAAACGTCGAATATGCGATCGCTCCGGAGGACTATGTGCTCGCTCCCAGCGGTCTTGAAGTGCGCAAGGGCACGGCAGCGGGCATCCGCTGGACCTTCGCCGCGCGGGCGGGCGGGCGCGAATTCTTCCGGTTGGTGACCGAGCAATCGACCCGGCTCGACCATGGGCCGGGCTGGCGGACCAGCCTTGAGGAACCGGCATGGACTGTCGAGATCGACGGCGATCCGCCGATCGTGTGCACCTTCGGCTGGCCCGCGGGAACTGAGCCAGGCAAGGCGTGCCATGATCTGAACGCGGTGCGCGCGATCAATATGCTGCCGCGCCTTATCGAAGCCACGCCGGGCGCGCTGACCGTGCTCGATTTTCCCGCGCCGGTGGCGAGCGATGGGCTGCTATTGGGCTAAGCCGCCCAGGGTCCCGTGATCGCAAGCGTCTTTGCCGGGCTGAACGCATTGACGAACAGCACCTTGCCGTCTGGCGAGAAACAGGCACCCGCCAGTTCGGTCTGCACGCGCAGGGTGGCGAGGGCATAGGCCTTGCCATCGGGGGTAATGCCGCGAAGGTGATTGTCGACAATCGTCGTATACTGATCCTCGCAAACGATCAGGTGGCCGTTGGGCGCGACTGTGAGGTTGTCGCCATAATTGAACTGTCGCTTCGACCGGCTCTCGAAGAAGAGCTCGATCGTGTCGCTACTCGGTGTCAGGCGGAAAATCTGGCCAAACCCGGCAGCACCGCCTGCCGTGCAGCAGAAATAGAGCTCGCCGTCCCCCATGTGGATGCCTTCGCCGCGTGAGAACACGGTCGCTCCCCTCGCCGCTCCGCGCAGCCGCAGGTTGTCCTGAGGGCTTTCCACGTCGTCGAGGTCGATCCAGCGGATTGCTCTCGCCTTTCGCACTGACAGGCGCCCTGCTTCCATGTCACGGTTGCGGCTGTCCGGCAGGCCGCGAATGGAAAGCGCTTGCAGCCTACCGCCGAGCGCCAGCTTGCCCGGCTCGTTGGGAATGAAACGATAGAGCAGCCCGTCGTCGCGGTCCTCGGTAAGATAGACGATGCCGGTCGTTGGATCGACTGCAGCCGCTTCATGGTTGAAACGTCCCATGGCGGTGAGCGGGACGGGATCGACCAGCCCGGTCGCACTGGCAGGCACTTCGAACACCCAGCCATGGTCGCGGCCCGCGCCTTCGCCCTTGCGGGTCGTGTCTTCCTCGCAGGAAAGCCACGATCCCCATGGGGTCGTGCCGCCCGCGCAGTTGCGGTTGGTGCCCGCGAGCGAGCGGAACTGGCGCACTGTGGTCAGACTGGCCGCATCGAGCACCTGGGTGGTGGTGCCACCGGGCAGGACGGTGCCTGCCGGGGTCCGGTCGTAGCCGCTGTCGATGGAGCCGCCGGCATCCTGGCGCCCGCGCAGTTCATGATTGCGCACAAGCGCGATCTTGCCGTCGCCAAGGTCGAAGCAGCCCATGCCATCGGCATTGTCGGGAACGGTCCAGCCATCGTCCATGACGTCTCCGAGCCGGGAGATGACGCGATAGGAAAAGCCCGGCGGCAGGTCGAGCAGCCCTGCGGGATCGGGCACGAGCGCATCGTAAGGCCCGGTCGATACCGGTCCGGCAGTCGCCTCAGACACCCAATGGCTGGCCAGCAACCCGGCAAAGGCGGCGGACGTGGCGGTCAGGAATGCGCGGCGGGAATGTGTCATGAGCAGCTTTATATCATCGAATTATTAGCCCGATATGACGATTGTCAAATCTAGGGTCAGGACCCTCGCCCCGTCTCCGCTCAAATCGAGGAAATGACCTGCCTCGCCTAGGGAGCAGAGACCCGCCCCCGGCTCCAGTACCGTTCGATATCCAGCGGCCCCTTGAGGCCAGGCGACGCGGCGCAGACGGCGGGAATGGCGTTCATCACCGGGGCGCCAGAGAGGAACTCGCTGTGCTTGCCGTAGGACAGTTCCAGTTCGAAGCTCGGCTTGCCGGTCACGGAGATCCGGTATGCCATGTCGACCGGGGCATGGGGCCTGTTCCATCGCGGGTCGATGTCGCGGGTGACGCAATCAACATGCTCGACAATGATGACCGGCTTGCCGCCGACCAGCGCCTGGAACTCGAAATTGACGACGCAGCAGGTTCCCGCCTTGACGACGCCGAAGCCGCACTCGATGTCTTCCCTGGCGAACTCGCGATCCCACACGAGGCGGGTTTCCTCGATTTCCACGCCCAGCACTTCGGCCAGCTGGTAGAGCGTGGGTGACCAGTACTTTTCGATGAAGCCGCCCGCGACGAAGATCGGAGTGTAGCTGGCGTCGCGCCCGAAGCCGAAATAGTCGCGCATCGCCATTTCGGCGGAATACTGGCCGAAATAGCCCAGTTCCGACATGCGCACGCATTCGATCTGGTCGGCGCAGGCGAGCGCGGCGATTGCAAGGTCGGTCGTCGCCCAGCCCGGATCGATGCCGGTGAAGAAGCAGGTGCTCTGTCCCTTGGCGCAGGCATCGTCGATCATCTTGCGCAGCGCGGGCGGGGTCGTCGCCGGATGGGCCAGCGCGAAGCCCGAAAAGGTAACGACATTGGTGCCCGCTTGAAGGAAGGGAACGAGATCGGCGATTGCCTCGTCCTCGCGCCCGGTGCTGTTGCCAAAGTAGTTGAGGCAATCGGCCTTCAGCGCGACCAACTCGTTCCAGTCGTTGGTGGCTATGATGCCGACTGGCGGCAGGCCGATCAGCTCGCCTGCGTCCTTGCCCGCCTTGGCCGGATCGCTGACGTAATGGCCGACCAGCTCCAGCTCCGGGTTGTTGATGA
>JAURNJ010000030.1 GCA_030830245.1 Novosphingobium sp.
GCTGGCCCGCGATGCAGGGCTGGCAGTCGCAACGGCGGACTGGATCCTCGAGGGCGGCGCGATCGACATGGACGGCACCGGCCTTGTCGTCACCACCGAGCAATGCCTGCTCAATCCCAACCGCAATCCGCAGCTATCCCGCACGGACATCGAGGCGCGGCTGCAGCGCGATCTCAGCCTGACGAAGGTGCTCTGGCTGGGCGACGGGCTGATCAACGACCATACCGATGGCCACGTCGACAACCTTGCCCGCTTTGTCGCTCCGGGCGTTCTGGCGCTGCCACGCGCCACCGGGCCGGACGATCCGAACGCCGCAATCTACGCCGACGCCAGGGCGCGCGCCGAAGCCTTCGGGCTGCAAGTGCACGAAGTCCCCTCGCCCGGACGCATCGAACGCGACGGAAAAATCGAGCCAGCCAGCTACATGAATTTCGCGATCACCTCGCGGCTGGTCGTGGTGCCGACGTTCGGCTCGCAGCACGATGCCGAGGGAGTGGCCGCCGTGGCTGCGCTGTTCCCCGATCGCGACACTCTTGGCCTGCCCGCCGATGCCGTGCTGGCCGGAGGCGGCGGATTTCATTGCGCCAGCCAGCAGATACCGACAGTTTAACGATCCGGTAACCGGCACGGGCGCATTATCGCGTAATGTCGTTCGCCCTGGCTCTCTTCCAGTCTAGCTTGCACGATGTGCCAGCAGAACTGCTGCGCACGGCCATGATCTGCGCCTGCGCGCTGGCGCTGATCCTCGCGGGCAACGCTCTCCCCATCTGACCTCTACAATCAGGCGGATCGCGCGAACCAGATCGTGTGCTTCGCGCCCTTGCCGTTAGACCGGGCAGCGACCCGGACTTCCTCGACATTCAAGCCGGACTTGGCCAGCCTGCGGGCAAAGGCCGGATCGGGCGCGGCGGACCAGATCGCCAGCACCCCGCCGGGGCGCAGCGCCAACCTTGCCGTCACCAGTCCCGAGCGCGAATAGAGCGCGTTATTATCTTCCCGCACCAGCCCATCCGGGCCGTTGTCGACATCGAGCAGGATCGCGTCGTATGACCCGCGCCCCTCGGTAATGGCCTGCGACACGTCCCCGATTTCCAGCGTCACGCGCGGATCGTCGAGGCAGCCTGCGGCAAGCTGGGCCATCGGGCCGCGCGCCCACTCGATGATCTGCGGCACCAGCTCGACAACGGTGACCTGCGCTTGCTTGCCCAGTTTCGCCAGCGCCGCGCGCAGCGTGAAGCCCATGCCATAGCCGCCGATCAGCAGATGCGGCGATGTGACCTTGCCCAACCGGTCGATCGCCATTTCGGCCAGCGCGACCTCGGACCCCCAGCGACGGGTCGACATCAACTCGTTGTTGCCGATCACGATCATGAAATCGCGGTCGTGCCTGTAGAGCTGGAGTTCCTCGCCGCCGGGCACCCGCGCGGTGTCGATCAGTTCGCGCTGGATCACCCGTCAGCGTTCGCACGCAGGTCTGGCGGGGTCGCCTCGGTCTTCAGCATGGCGATGGCTTCATCGAGGCTCATCACCTTCTGGTGCTCAACCCCGAGCGTGCGCACCGCGACCGTGCCCTCGTCCGCCTCGCGCTTGCCGACGACCAGCAGGTGCGGAACCTTCGCCACCGAATGCTCGCGCACCTTGTAGTTGATCTTCTCGTTCCTGAGGTCGCTTTCGACCCGGATGCCCGCCGCTGTCAGCTTGGCTTCTACTTCCCGCGCATAGCCATCCGCATCGGAAACGATCGTGGCCACCACGGCCTGCACCGGGGCGAGCCACACCGGCAGGCGGCCTGCAAAATGCTCGATCAGGATGCCGATGAAACGTTCGTAGCTGCCGAAGATCGCGCGGTGGAGCATGACCGGCCGGTGCTTTTCGCCGTCCTCGCCGATGTAGCTCGCATCGAGGCGGTTGGGCAGCACGCGGTCGCCCTGGATGGTGCCGACCTGCCAGGTGCGGCCGATTGCGTCGGTAAGGTGCCATTCGAGCTTGGGCGCATAGAACGCGCCTTCGCCAGGCAGTTCTTCCCAGCCATATTGCTCGTTCGCCATGCCGGCCTCGGCCACCGCGTCGCGCAATTCCTGTTCGGCCTTGTCCCAGTCTGCTTCGGAGCCGAACCGCTTCTCCGGGCGCAGCGCCAGCTTTACGTGATAGGTGAACCCGAAATCCTGGTAGACGGCGTCGGCCAGCTTGCAGAATGCGCGCACCTCGTCAACCACCTGCGCCTCGGTGCAGAAGATGTGGGCGTCGTCCTGCGTGAACTGGCGCACCCGCATCAGCCCGTGGAGCGCGCCGTGTGGCTCGTTACGGTGGCAGCAGCCCATCTCGCCGAGCCGGATCGGCAGGTCGCGGTAGCTCGTGATGCCCTGCTTGAACACCAGCACGTGTGCCGGGCAGTTCATCGGCTTGATCGCCATCCAGGCCGAATTGTCGGCGACGCGCGGCGCGGGATTGCCGTCGCCGCTCTCATCCACTTCCGGAACGATATCGGGCACCGCGAACATGTTCTCGGCGTATTTGCCCCAGTGGCCGGACTGTTCCCACTGGCGCACGTCCATCAGCTGCGGGGTCTTGATCTCGCTGTAGCCCGCGCCGTCCATCTTGCGGCGCATGTAGGCTTCGAGTTCGCGCCAGATGCGATAACCCTTGGGGTGCCAGAAAACCGAGCCGTGGGCCTCTTCCTGCAAGTGGAACAGGTCCATCTCGCGCCCAAGCCTGCGGTGGTCGCGCTTGGCTGCTTCCTCCAGCCGCACAAGATGGGCGTCCAGCTGCTTCTTGTTGAGCCAGCCGGTCCCGTAGATGCGGGTGAGCTGGGCATTGGCCTGGTCGCCGCGCCAATAGGCTCCGGCGACGCGCATCAGCTTGAAGGCTTGCGGATCGAGTTTGCCGGTCGAGGGCAGGTGCGGGCCGCGGCACATGTCCAGCCAGTCGTCACCCGACCAGTAGACGGTAAGGTCCTCGTCCCCCGGCAATTCGGCGGCCCATTCGGCCTTGAAGCTTTCTCCGGCCTGCTGCCATCGCGCGATCAGGTCTTCGCGGCTCCACACCTCGCGTCGCAAAGGTTTGTCGGCGCGGATCAGCTCGCGCATCTTCTCCTCGATCGCGGGCAGGTCGTCCATCGAGAACGGCTCGCGGCCCGTTGGAGCCATCACGTCATAATAGAACCCGTCGTCGGTGGCGGGTCCGAAGGTGATCTGCGTGCCCGGCCACAGCGCCTGCACCGCCTCGGCCAGGACATGGGCGAAATCGTGGCGCGCCAGTTCGAGCGCCTCTGCCTCGTCGCGCGAAGTGACCAGTGCCAGCTGGGCATCGCCGGTGAAGGGACGGGTCAGGTCGACCAGCTCGCCATCCACTCTCGCGGCAAGCGCGGCCTTGGCCAGCCCCGGCCCGATCGCCGCTGCGACGTCTGCGGGGGTGGAGCCCTCGGGCATTTCCCGCACCGAGCCATCGGGCAGGCTGATCTTGATATTCATGGACATGGTTGAGGCCCTTAGCGGGGCAGTGCACAAGGCTCAACTATCCTTGCCGTGCCTCTCGCTTTCGCAGATCACGTTCTGAACGGGATATCGGGAGAAAAAGGATGAAGGACATGGAAGGGCGCGTTGCACTGATCACCGGAGCGGCGGGACACATCGGTTCCGCAACGGCCAGGAAACTGGCAGAGCGCGGCGCGCGGATCGTCGCCGTCGACCGGGCGGAGGCCGATTGGGCAAGGCTAGAAACATCGATCCCCGATTGTGTGCGGATCGTGGCCGATGTCACGCGCGAAGAGGACTGGCGGCAGATCGTCAGGCAATGCAGCCTGGATGCAGGACCCGCCGCCATGTTCTTCAACAATGCCGGGATAGAGGGCAAAGTGACCATCCTGCACGAGGTGGAACTGGCCGACTTCGAACAGGTCATGGCTGTCAATGTCACCGGCGTCTTTCTGGGCCTCAAACATGTCATCCCGATGATGATCGCCAATGGCGGTGGCTCCATCGTCAACACCTCCAGCATCGCCGGATATAGGGGCGGTGGAGGAATGGCCGCCTATTCGGCATCGAAGCACGCGGTCATCGGCCTGACCCGCTCCGCCGCGGAAGGATACGGACCAAAAGGTATCCGGGTGAACAGCGTCCATCCCGGCGCAATCGAGAGCCGGATGATGCGTTCGATCGAAACGTCAAGCGGGCGCGGCAATGTCATGCGCGACGGCATAGTCGCAACAAATCCGTTGCAGCGCTATGGCCTGCCCGAGGAAGTCGCCGAACTGGTCGCCTTCCTGCTGTCCGATGCGGCCAGCTATTGCAATGGCAGCCGCTATCTCGTCGACGGCGGCGGACAGCAGGGTTGAAGCCGAAGGCGAACGGGGTTAAGTTTTCGCTCCCGCTGGTGCATGACACGCGCATGACCGCGAATCGCCATCATGTCAGCGCATCAGGCCTGCGCCTCGCCTATCGCTTTTGCGAAGGCGCGAGCGACGATACTGGCCCGGCCATCGTATTCCTGCCCGGCTACATGTCGGACATGGCCGGGGCCAAGGCCGAGGCCGTGATCGAATGGGCCGAACGCAACGGACGCGCCTGCCTCCTGCTCGACTATTCGGGCTGCGGGCAAAGCGAGGGTCACTTTGCCGAGGGCACCCTGACCAAATGGCGCGGCGAAGTGCTCGAACTGATCGAGGCGGTCTGCGCGGAGAGGCGCGTTCTCCTGATCGGCTCTTCGATGGGCGGCTGGCTGATGCTTCTGGTGGCGCTTGCCCTGCCGCCCGAGCGTCGCGCCGGCCTAATCGGCATCGCCGCTGCGCCCGATTTCACCGACTGGGGTCGCAAGCCGGGGGACAAGGTGAAGCTCTTGGCAGGCGAGACCGTCTACGATGCCAACCCCTACGGACCCGAGCCGACGCCGATGCACGCCGCGTTCTGGGCGGACGGCCAGGCCAACCGCGTGCTCGACAAGGAAGTGCCGATCGACTGCCCGGTGAGGCTGATCCACGGCCAGCTTGACCGCGATGTGCCGTGGGACACGTCGCTGCGGCTCCTGACCGACCTGCGCGCCAGCGACGTTCGGTTCACCCTGATCAAGGATGGCGACCACCGGCTTTCCCGGCCGCGCGACATTGCCTTGCTGCTGCGCACCTTGTCGGAATTTGCCTCGCTATCATGATCCCCCTGTCAGTCCTCGATGTCGTCTCGATCCGCGAGGGGTTCACCCCCGCCGATGCGCTTGCAGAAACGGCGGCGACCGCGAAGGCCGCGGAGGATGCGGGCTATCACCGCTATTGGACGGCGGAGCATCACGGTATGGACGGCCTCGTCGGCGGCGCGGTCTCGGTCGTGCTCGCACACATCGGCCATGCAACCAGCAGGATCCGCATCGGCTCAGGCGGGATCATGCTGCCCAATCACAATCCGCTGGTGATCGCAGAGCAGTTCGGCACGCTGAACGCCCTGTTTCCGGGCCGGGTCGATCTCGGGCTTGGGCGGGCACCGGGCGCGGACATGCGAATCGCCAATGCACTGCGCAAGGACGTGGCCCGCGTGGCGGAATTCTTCCCGCAGGATGTTGTCGAACTGCAGAACTATTTCTCCGACGATCCGCAAGTTCCGATCCGTACCTCGGTCGCACAAGGCGCGCCTATCGACATGTGGATTCTCGGCTCCAGCCTGTTCGGGGCGCAGCTCGCCGCCCTGCGTGGACTGCCCTATGCCTTTGCCTCGCACTTCGCGCCCACGCTGCTCGACCAGGCGCTCAAGACCTATCGCGAGAATTTCAAGCCGTCCGCCGTGCTCGAAAAGCCGCATGCGATGGTGGCGATGACCGTGCTTGCCGCCGACAGCGACGAGGAAGCGCAATTCCTCGCCAGTTCAATGGAGCAGAGCTTCGTCGCCTTCCGCACTGGTGGGCCGACCCGGTTGCGCCCTCCGGTGGAGGGTTATCGCGAATCGCTGTATCCCCACGAACTCGCGACCATCGATGCCATGCGCGCGGTGCGTGCAGTCGGCGGACCCGAGACGGTCCGGCGCGAGATCACTGCCTTCATCGAGCGCACCGGCGCAGACGAGCTGATTCTCGGCGGGTCAATCTACGATCAGGGCGCGCGGCATCGCTCGCTCCGGCTCGTCGCCGAGGCGCTTTCCTGACCGATGACGCCAGGGGTACGATCAATTGATCTGACGCATTGACGCGCGCAGGAATTTAGCGAAACGAGCGGACCATGGAAAAAGCAGACGTTGTTATCGTGGGAGCAGGGCACGGCGGCGCACAATGCGCCATCGCGCTGCGGCAGGCCGGTTTCGAGGGCGGCATTGCGGTGATCGGCCGCGAGCCCGAATATCCCTATGAGCGCCCGCCGCTCTCCAAGGAATATTTCGCCCGGGAGAAGACCTTCGACCGGCTCTACATCCGCCCGCCGACGTTCTGGGCCGACAAGGACGTGACTTTCCACCTTGGCAAGGAAGTCACTGCCGTCGATCCGTCCGCGCACGCACTTACGCTGAATGACGGGACGACCTTCGGATACGGCAAGCTGGTCTGGGCCACGGGCGGCGACCCGCGCCGCCTTTCCCTGCCCGGCGCGCAGCTTGCAGGCGTGTTTGCGGTGCGCACCCGGCAGGATTGCGACCTGCTGATGGCCGAAGTCGATGCCGGCACCCGCGACATCGTCGTGATCGGCGGCGGCTATATCGGCCTCGAAGCGGCAGCCGTGCTCACCAAGATGGGCTGCAAGGTCACCCTGCTCGAAGCCCTGCCGCGCGTGCTCGCGCGCGTTGCGGGCGAGAAACTGTCCGCCTTCTACGAGAAGGAACACCGCGATCACGGTGTCGACCTGCGCACCGGGGTCGTCGTCGATTCCTTCGTCGATGACGGAGACGGCGACAAGGTGACGGGCGTGAAGCTCGGGACTGGCGAGGTCATCCCCGCACAGGCGGTTATTGTCGGGATCGGCATCGTCCCAGCGGTGGCTCCGCTGATCGCGGCTGGCGCTGCCGGCGGCAACGGGGTCGATGTGGACGAGCTGTGCCGCACCTCGCTGCCTGACGTATATGCCATCGGCGATTGCGCAGCGTTTGTTTGCGCCTTTGCCGGCGGGCAGGTGATGCGCGTCGAATCGGTGCAGAATGCGAACGACATGGCGACCTGCGTCGCCAAGGACATCTGCGGACAGGGCGCGCCCTATCACGCCTTTCCGTGGTTCTGGTCCAACCAGTTCGACCTGCGGCTGCAAACCGCCGGGATCAATGTGGGCTACGATGCGACCGTGGTTCGCGGCGATCCGGCCGCTCGCAGCTTTTCGGTGGTCTACCTGCGCGAGGGCAAGGTGCTGGCGCTCGATTGCGTCAACGCGACCAAGGACTATGTGCAGGGGCGCAAACTGGTCGAGGCAGGTTTGACGCCAAACCTGACCGAACTGGCCGATGCGGAAAAACCGCTCAAGGAACTGCTGTAAGCTGGTCTGCTGCCCATTCAGCCGCTTCGACAACGACCGGGTCGGCATCCGAGCGTAAGGCGCGGACCAATGGCATCAGCCTGACATCGCCGCTGTTGCCTGCCGCGATCAGGCAGTTCCTGATAAAGCGATTGCGCCCAATTCGCTTGATCGGCGAACCCGAGAACAGCGCGCGGAAGGCCACATCGTCGAGCGTCAGCAGCTCGGCAAGCCTCGGCGCAGCCAATTCGGCACGGGGCAGGAACCTGGCATGGGTGTGCGCTGCCTGGGCGAACTTGTTCCAGGGGCAGACCGCGAGGCAATCGTCGCAGCCATAGATGCGGTTGCCCATCGCCTTGCGGAATTCGGGCGGGATCGGCCCCTTGTGCTCGATCGTCAGGTAGCTGATGCAGCGGCGCGCATCGAGCTGGTAGGGCGCTGGGAAGGCATTGGTGGGACAGGCCTCGTGACAGGCCGTGCATGAGCCGCAATGGTCCCCCTCCGGAGTATCCGGCGCAAGCTCCAGCGTGGTGTAGATTTCGCCAAGGAAAAGCCACGAACCGTGCTCACGGCTGACAAGATTGCTATGCTTGCCTTGCCAGCCAAGTCCCGCCGCGGCAGCCAGCGGCTTTTCCATCACCGGCGCGGTATCGGTGAATACCTTGACGCCAGTCTCGCCCAAGCCGCGCTTCGCGCTCTCGGCGACCAGCCAGCGGGCAAGCACCTTGAGCGCCTTCTTGACGACATCGTGATAATCCGCGCCCTGCGCGTAGCAGGAAATGCGCGCGCGATCGGACTGCCCTGCCAAGGCCAGCGGATCGCTCTTCGGCGCATAGTTCATGCCAAGGCAGATGACGCTTCGCGCCTCGGGCCATAGTTCCTGCGCGGACGAGCGCTGGGCAAAGCGGTCCTCCATCCACGCCATCTGCCCATGCATCCCGGCATCGAGCCACTGGCGCAGGTTCTCTTCCCGCTCCGCGTCAGGGCCAGCCGATGCCACTCCCATCGCGACAAACCCCGCGCGCTCCGCCTCGCGCGCGAAGTCGGCCATCAACTGGCTGGTTACTTCGCCGTTAACCAAACTTGCGGGTGCTCCTGTTCATTCGACATAGTTAACGCCCAAGCCCATGAAAATGGACCTTGGACACTGGCAAGCCGCCGATAGCACGACGCACTTGGTAGAGCGACCACTGGCAATCGAGGCGCGCGGCCTCGTCAAGCGCTTCGACGGATTCACTGCCGTCGATGGCATCGATCTCTCCGTTCCCCAAGGCGCGATCTACGGCATCCTTGGCCCCAACGGGGCTGGCAAGACCACGACCCTGCGCATGCTCCTGGGTATCATCGACCCCGACGAGGGCCACCGCCGCGTGCTGGGCTCGGAACGTCCGCACGACATGGCGCACGCCATTGGCTATCTTCCCGAGGAACGCGGCCTCTA
>JAURNJ010000304.1 GCA_030830245.1 Novosphingobium sp.
ACCATCCGCACCGCACGATCGCGAAACTCAGGCGAAAACTTGTTCCTTGTAGTACTCATTGTGGCTCCTTCTCACAAATAGGAGCCTCCGGAAAACCCGGGACGCTTCACTTCACGGCAACGAAGGGGTGAAAGCGAATGCGATGTCCGGGCTTTCCGCAGCAACGAACGCATAGGCAGCGCCCGAGGGCGCGCCTGTGCGAGCGCTGACCCGGAAGCCTTCGGTTGCGGCCAGGGCCGTCGGCTGGTTCCGGTTCAATCCGGCCAATGCCAGCAGCGCCAGGGCTGCGGCGCCAAGGATGAGCCAGGTGCGCTTCATAAGACGCGATCCTAGCACCCCGGCGCGTCACCCCGCCAGATCCAAACGGCTTGGCGTCAGGTGGCTGGTGCCGCGTTCGTCCTGAGCTGGTTGAACGGAACGTCCTTGCCCGGTCCCGCCTCTCGCGGCAGGCCCAGATGGCGCTCGGAAATGGTATTGCGCAGCATCTCCGCCGTCCCTCCGCCGATGCGGAACAGCCAGACCCGGTCGATCCCTTGCGCGGGCTCGCCGCCCTCGGCGGGGCCAGAGACGCCACAAGGCCCGGCCAGTTCGGTCATCAGTTCGCTGGCCCGCTGGTTGAGCGTGGATGAAGCGAGGCTGGCGACGCCGCCAATCGTAGGGGGCAGGGTTCCCGCGTCCACACCCTTGCCGGCTCGCTGGGCAACCAGTTCGCGCAGGGCTTCGAGCGCGATGACTTCGCCGACGATCTGGCGCGCGCGCTGGGTTTCCGCTACGCCGAGTTCGCGGGCAAGCCGGATGGGAGCATCGGGGATCTCGATGGTCTCTCGCGGAAGCGAGGCGCCCACGCCGATATACCAGCCGCGCGAAGTCGCCGCCCGTTCGGCGGCAAGCTGGGTGGAGGCAACCGCCCAGCCACCGTTGACCTCGCCGATGATGTCGAGAGCCTCGACATCGTCCAGAAACTCCTGACAGAAATCGCGCGTTCCGTTGACCAGGGTCAGCGGCCGGACGGTCATTCCCGGCTGGCGCATTTCGACCATGAACATGGTCAGGCCCGCGTGCTTGGGCAGGCTCGGGTCGGTGCGGGCAAGGCACAGGCCCATGTCTGAATCCTCGCCGCCGGTGGTCCAGATCTTCGAACCGTTGATGAGCCATTTGCCCTCGCGCTGTTCGGCGCGGGTGATCAGGCCGAACAGGTCGGAGCCGCCGGACGGCTCGGAGGTCATCTGCGCCCAGATGTGATCGCCGCGCAGCATGGCGGGTATCCAGCGCTGCTTCTGTTCCTCGCTGGCGTGGGCGAGCATGACGGGAATGACGATGTTGTAATTGTTGCCTAGGTGCCAGGCGAGGCGATAGGGCATGGCCTCCTCGCCGAAGATCGTTTCGTGGCGGCGGGTGAGGCCAAGGCCGCCGTATTCCTTCGGCACGGTGATCCCGGCAAGGCCGCCGTCCCAAAGAACCCGCTGGGTCATGCGATCCGTGGCGACCAGCTCCTTGTCATCCCAGTCCATGTAGGGCTGACCGGGAATGCGTGGCGGCAGCTTGCCAGCCATCCATTCGCGCGCTTTCAGGCGGAATGCGTTCTCCTCGGGAGTATCACGGTCCTGCGTGGTGGTAATGCTCATCGCGATATCCTCACAATCCGGCGAGAGCGGCAATGCGCTCGTGGTGCATGGCGGGGGTGCCGAGCAGCGACTGGTTGGCGACCGCGCGGCGCAGGTAGAAATGGAGGTCGTGCTCCCAGGTGAGGCCGATCCCGCCGTGCATCTGCACGCAGTCGCGGATGATCTCCACGCCCTGCTTGCCGCACTGGCTCTTGGCGATGGAGACGGCAATGGCCGCGTCGCCCGCGTTGTTCTGCACGGCCTTGGCGGCATAGGCGACAGCGGCCTTGGCGGCCTCGAATTCTGCCGTGTGGTCGGCGAGGCGGTGCTTCAACGCCTGGAACGAGCCGATGGGGCGCCCGAAGGCATTGCGCTGGCGCACCCATTCCAGCGTGAACTCGAAGGCTCGGTCGATGAGGCCGATTGTCTCGGAGCATTGCAGGACCAGTGCGACCTGAAGCTGGCGTTCGAAGGCCGCCGCGCCGCTGCCCGGCGCGCCGAGCAGCGCATCTGCGCCGACCTGCACGCCATCAAAACGCACGATTGCGAGCGAACGCCCGAGGTCGAGCGCACGCAATGGCTCGATTGTGACGCCGGGATGGTCGGCGGCAACGAGGAATTGCGACAGCGCCTCCCCAGCGCACGCCGTTGCGATGAACAGCCCGGCCCCGGCGGCATTCTCGACGAAACCGGCGGCACCGTCGATCCGGTATCCGCCGTCGCTGCGGGTCGCGGTGAGGCCGGTCGGGGCGAGGCCATCCTGCGCCCCGGTTCCTGCAAAGCAATTCGTCGCGGTCATGTCGCCGCTGGCGAGGCTGGGCAGGAATTGCGCCTGCTGACCAGCCGATCCCGACTTCGCAATGGCAAAGGCGGCCACCGCATTGCTCGCGAACGGTCCGGCATAGACCTGTCGCCCGAGTTCCTCGGCGACGATGGCGGCGTCGATCACTCCTTCTGCCTCGGCAGCCATGCCGCCGTGCTCCCCAGGCACGAACAGGCCGATCCAGCCCTGCGCGGCGCAGTCTGCCCAGGCCTGTTTGGCCATCGTCTCGCCTGCATCGGCGAGCTTTCGGGTCTGCGAAACGGTGTGTCTTGCCTCGACAAAGCGCCGTGTCGCCTGCTGCAACAGCGTCTGGTTCTCGCTCAGGACAACGTCCATGTTCTCTGCTTTTCCTTCTAATTCAGACCAGTGCGCCGCTTTCGCGCAATTTCGCGATGCGTTCGGGCGGATAGTGGAGGATATCTGCAAGGACCTGCTCGTTGTCCTCGCCAAAGCGCGGTGCGTGGCGGCCATAGCGTGCCGGGGTGGCCGAGAGGGCGAAGCGAGAGGCATCGACCACTGTCTCGCCCGCAATCGGATGCGCGATCCGGACAAGGCTGCCGCGATCGGCAAGCTGCGGGTCGGCGGCAATGTCGTAGGTGTCGGAAACCCGGTGAGCAGGCACGCCGATGGTCTGTAGTGCCTCCTCCGCCTCGGCGGGCGAGCGCGCCTCTGTCCAGGCTTCGACAATCGCTTCGAGTTCGTTCTCGGCCTGCTTGCGGCCTGCAAGCGTGGCAAAGCGCGCATCGCCTGCGGGCCCGCCTATCAGGCCTGCCACCCGGCTCCACTCGGCATCGTCGCGCACGGTGAGCGCGATCCACTTTTCCTCCCCAGTGCAGCGGAAAACGCCATTGGGGGCGAACCGTTCATCGCGATTGCCGCTGGCGATGAGCACGTGGCCATTGACCTGATAGTCGAGCAGTTGCGTCGCGAGCAGGGTGACGGCGGTCTCGGTCTGCGAGAGGTCGAGATGGCAACCCTCGCCGGTCTGCTTGCGCCGGTCGAGCGCAGCCAGCAGCGCCATCAGCCCGAAGCGCGGCGCGAGGTAGTCGGTATAGGGACCATATGGCCCGAGCGGGGTTCCGTCCGCCGCCACGACCATCTGCTTCATGCCCGAAAGCGCCGCGCCGATGTTGCCGAAGCCCGGCAGCCGCGCGGTTGGCCCGGTCTGTCCGGTAAGCGAGCTGCTGAGCATGACGAGACCGGGGTTGATCGCGCGCAGGCTTTCATAGTCGAGGCCGAACTTTTCCATCTGTCCCGGCAGGAACGATTCGACGACAACGTCCGCCCATCTCGCAAGGTCGCGGACAACCTCGCGCGATTCCTCGCGGCTGAGATCGAGCGAGAGGCCCAGCTTGCCGAGGTTGCCGCCTTCGTATCCCACGGAGGTCTGCGGATTGTACTCGCCGCCGGGGAAGGGGCCGAGCACGCGCGCGGTATCGACGCGTTTCGAGCTTTCGACACGGATCACCGTCGCGCCGAAATCGGCGAGCGAGCGCCCGACCAGCGGCCCGGCGATGACCCAGGCGAGATCGAGCACCTTGAGCCCTTCCAGCGGGCGGCCGGAAACCGGCTGTGCCGCGACCTTCGCGGCGGCGGGCACTTCGCCGTGCTCGTCGAGCCGGGGCGCGGGGCTGATCTCGGTTCGCGCCGCACCACTGGTGCCGAACGGCTGGGGCAGTTTCAGTCCGCTGCCGTCGACCGGTGCAAAGAAATTTCGGGCCAGCAGCTGCGGACTGGCCATCAGGTCTGCGGTCGTCAGGATGGGAGCCATCATCAGCCCGTTCGCTTCAGCGATCGCGACCATTTCGTTCTTGGTGTAGCGCTCAAGAATCGGCTCTACGTGCGCCTTGGCGCGCTCCACATCCTCCACCGAAATTTCGTCTGCGCGGATTCGGTCTGGCACCGTGACCCAATCCCACCCGGCGAACTCATCCGGGCATTCGCCGATGCTGGCGAGCCACTTGAACAACGCATTTGAGAAGCGACCGGCCGCGGTGCCGATGCCGATGTGCATTTCGACCGTGCCGTCGCGCACCTGCCAGAAGGTCTTGTTGGTGCGCGATCCGGACCCGCTGAGATCGAGGTCCTTCTTGGTCATGCCCGCGTTGCCCATCGCATAGCCTTCGTGACCGACCGATGCGGCAAGGTGGCCGAACAGCGTGGCGAGCATGTTGCTGGCTTGGGCGGAGACCTCGACGTGCTGGCCGGTTCCGTTTTCGCCGCGCGCGGCCAGCGCCATCATCGCGCCGCAGGCTGCGTCCATCGCCGCCTGGTGGAATGCCTGCGGGATCGCCATGGCGAGCGGCTGTCCGGTGCCGGGATCGCGGGTGAGGGCAAGCGGCCCGGCGGCAGCCCACACGGTAAGGTCGCTGGCGGCATATCTCGCCTTGGGTCCGTTCGGGCCGAATGGCGTGATGCTGACCGTGACGAGGCGGGGATTGGCCTTGCGTAGGGCGTCGAGATCGACAGGCTGAACCCCGCATTCGATCAGCACGTCGGCACTCGCCGCCAGTTCCAGCAGGCGCTGCCCACCTTCGGGCGTATCGAGCGACACTGCCATGCTTTGCGTGCCTGCCGCAAAGGCCTGCCAGAACAGCGACTCGCCCTGATGGCCTTCCCGCTGGTCGAACGGAGGCATGCGCCGCGCGCTCGATCCTTCGGGCGGCTCGATGTGGATCACCTGCGCGCCCAGCTGCGCCAGCAGATAGCCCGCCATGATCCCGCGCTCGTCGGTTAGGTCTAGCACGCGCAGGTGCGACAAGGGTCCTGTCATGGCGATGGTGACTCTCCCGAACTTATATAGTTAGACATTTATACGTCGGCTCCGATGGCGTGCAAGCCGCCGCAACAGCGCGCCGGCGATGGCGACCCGACTTGAGCGGAATTGTTTAACTGATAGGATGGGATTCGCTCCGGCAGCGGGAGTCTCTTTCCAAGCCAGCCGGAGCGTGGGAGAGAGCCATGAAGCGCAAGTCATTCTGCCGCATCTGCACCGCATTGTGCGGCCTCGAAGTCGAACTCGACGGCGACCGGGTCTTCAGGATCAATGGCGACCGCGACAATCCACTGTCCGAAGGCTTCAGTTGCTTCAAGGGACGCTACGCGGCCGAACTGCACCACCGTGACGACCGCCTGCTCGTCCCGAAGATGCGCAAGAACGGTGAAATGGTCGAGGTGAGCTGGGACGAAGCGCTCGACGATCTTGCCGCCAAGCTCACCCGCATCATCGCTGAGTCGGGGCCGGATGCCGTGGCGCTGTTCCAGGGCGGCGGCTCCTACATGGACAGCGCCGCCTATGCGATGGTCCCTTCGATGCGCAAGGCATTGGGGACGCGCTCGCACTATTCAGACATGTCGATCGACGTCATGTCGAAGGGCGTGGTCGGAGAGATGGTTGCGGGGCTCGGGATCATGCCCCGCGCCGACTTCGGTCGATGCAAGATGGTGATCTACGTCGGCACCAACCCGGTTATCTCCGGCGGGCATACCTCCATGCTCAACAACCCGGCGCAGCGCATCCGCGAATTCACCGAGCAGGGCGAAGTCTGGGTTCTCGATCCGCGCCGCACCGAAACCGCGATGAAGGCAACGCGCCACCTCGTTCCGCGCGCAGGAACGGACTATGCGGTGCTCGCCTTTCTCGTGCGCGGCGTGCTGGAGCATGGCGCGGACTGGGGCTACCTCGAAGCCCATGCGCAGGATGTCGACAAGCTGCGCGAGGTGGTCGCGCCTTATACCCGCGAGCGCGTCGCCGAGCTGAGCGGTGTTCCTGCGGAGGCTCTCGACGATTTCCTCGCGGCGGTTCGTCGCCAGGGCCGTCTCAGCATCGAATCGGGCACGGGGATTTCGCTGTCTCCTTCGGCGAACATCACTCACTGGATGAGCCTCGCCCTGATGATCGTGACCGGATCGCTCGACAGGGAAGGCGGTTCCTGGGCCAATCCCGGCTTCTTCCTCAAACTGGAGCAGATGGGCCTGCCACCCGCGCCCGAGGAAGGCTGGCGCTCACCCGGACCGGCAAGCCGCCCGGACCTGCGCACCGTCGCGGGCGAATATGTCTGCGCCGCGCTCCCGGATGAGATCGAGAGCGGCAATGTGCGCGCGTTGATCAACCTGTCGGGCCACGTGCTGACCTGCATGCCCGACGCCGAACGCTTCAGGAAGGCGCTGGCGAGCCTCGAAGTGCTGATGACGGTCGAAATTCTCGACAACACGATGGCCAATTTCTCGAGTCACGCGCTGCCGGCTAAGGACCAGCTCGAACGCATCGACGTTTCGCTGGCGGTCGATCCCTCGTTCTCGGCAGTGGCCGCGCAGTTCTCCCCCGCGATGGTTCCGCCGCGCGGCGAGGCACGCTCCTACTGGTGGATCCTGACCGAGCTGGGGCGGCGCATGGGAATGGATTTCAACCCCGGCGTCGATCCGGACACGATGAGCGACGCCGATGTCGTGGCGCGCATCGCGCAATCGGGCCGCGTGCCGATCGATACCAGCGGCGAGGCGAATTACACGCTGGCGCACGACCGCATGTTCGGCTGGGTGCTAGACCATGCAGGCAAGATGGGCGGATTCAGGCTCGCTCCGCAGGCTCTGGTCGACCAGCTGGCCGATCTTGCCCCGCCGAGCGACCTGATGCTCATCTCGCGCCGCCTGCTCAAGCAGCACAACAGCCGCAAGGTTCCCGACAAGAAGGAAATCCCGGCGATCTATGTCTCGGTCGAGGATGCCGACGAGCGTGGTCTGGTGGATGGCGAAACGGCGACGCTGCGCGGCCAGCATGGCGAGATTACCGGGCAGGTGAAGATCGATTCCAGCCTGTCGCGCGGCGTGGTCAACGTGCCGCACGGCTGGGAAGGACAGTACAACGTCAACAACCTGACCAGCGTCGGCCAGCTCGATCCGATCACCGGCATGGCGGCGGCATCGAACCTGACAGTCGAACTGACCAAGCTGCGCAATTCGCAAGGTGCCGACGCGCTGGCGGTGAGTGCATGATGATGGACGCCCAGACCACCAAGGCCCGTACCGAATACGATATGCTCTTCATTGGCGGGAAATTCGTCCCCGCCGCGCAAGGCACCGAGGCTGCAATTACGCCCATCGATGGCAGCGTGATCGGCCATGCACCGCTCGGAACGCCTGCCGAGGCCAGGGCCGCGCTCGATGCCGCTCACGCCAGCTTTGAGGCAGGCAGCTGGGCGAACGAGGATCGCAGGGTGCGTTCGGGCAGGATGCAGCAACTGCTCGACATGGTGCTCGCCCGCAAGGACGAGATCGTGCGG
>JAURNJ010000004.1 GCA_030830245.1 Novosphingobium sp.
ATCCGCGATCATTACAAGCCAGTGGGGCAGGGCGACGCGGTTCCCATTGCGCCGGTGACGGTGGCGGTCAGCCTGGCGGACAAGCTGGATACGTTGATCAGTTTCTTTGCAATTGAGGAACAACCTACTGGCTCTCGTGATCCTTTCGCGCTCCGTCGAGCTGCGCTTGGAACTCTCGCGTTGATTGCTGAGAACTCATTAAGACTGCAGCTATCTGATCTATTGGCAGATTTTCGCGATTACCTAATTCAACAAAACCTCTCTGCACAATATGCGGAGGTGGCTCGCATATCGGGTCGCTCGGTTCGGGAACTCTTGGACGAGTTTGGGGGAATCGGAATGGATCCGAATACCGGCAAAGTGCGGGTTCATGGCGGAGTAAACGATCACCAAAGGACGGTTTTTGAGATTGACGCTTCGCCGGAACTGGTTCGAATGCTCGATGTGAGTGCATCGATCCTGAGATTTGAACCTCTCGAACTCCTGACCTTCTTCGCCGACCGCCTCAAGGTCCAGCAGCGCGAGGCCGGGGTCCGCCATGACCTTATCGACGCTGTGTTCGCGCTGGGCGGCGAAGACGATCTCGTTCGTCTACTCGCCCGCGTCCATGCCTTGCAGGCTTTCATCGGCTCGCCCGACGGCGCCAACCTGCTCGCCGGATACAAGCGCGCCGCCAATATCCTCAAGAAAGAGCAGTTCGAGCCGGGCGCGGTCAATCCGTCGCCCGAACCCGCCGAAAAGGCGCTGATCGATGCGCTTGCCAAGGCCGGGCCGGAAGCGGCGAAAGCCGTCGAGGCCGAGCAGTTCGAGGCGGCGATGCGCGCACTCGCCACTTTGCGTGCGCCGATCGACGCCTTCTTTGATAATGTCACGGTGAACGACGCAGACGATGAAAAGCGGCGCGCACGCCTCGATCTCCTCGCGCGGTTTCGCGATGCGGTCCACGCGGTGGCCGACTTCACAAAGATCGAGGGATAGGATTTGTCTCCCAGGACACTGTCAACAGTGTCAACTTCGTCAGGAAAGCCGGATTTAAGATGAACAAACGGGTCTACACCTTCGGCGGTTCGGCAAGGAACGACGATCCTCGCGCTCGCGACAAGACGATTGTCGGCGGCAAGGGCGCGAACCTTGGTGAGATGGCCGAGATCGGCCTGCCGGTGCCTCCGGGCTTTACCATTACGACCGAGGAATGCGTGCGCTACCTCGCCGAGGGTGGCGATTTCGGTGATGAACTGCGCGCGCAGGTTGCCGAGGCGCTTGGCCATATCGAGGCGACAGTCGGCAAGAAGTTCGGCGATCCTGACGATCCGCTGCTGGTTTCGGTGCGATCCGGCGCCCGCGTCTCCATGCCGGGCATGAGGGACACGGTGCTCAACCTCGGCCTCAATGACGTGACGGTGCAGGGCCTTGCCCAAACTTCGGGCGATGCGCGCTTTGCGTGGGATTCATATCGCCGTTTCATCCAGATGTATTCGGATGTTGTGTTGGGGCTCGATCATCACCTGTTCGAGGACGAGCTGGAAATCATCAAGGAAGACAACGGCTACCTCAACGATGTTGAGCTTGCTGCCGAGGATTGGCAGGACCTGGTTTCGACCTACGAGGCGATTGTCGAGCGCGAACTGGGCCGCCCGTTCCCGCAGGACGTGAACGAGCAGCTCTGGGGCGCGATCCGTGCCGTGTTCGACAGCTGGGATTCGGACCGGGCGAAGGTCTATCGCCGCCTCAACGATATTCCGGGCGACTGGGGCACGGCAGTCAACGTGCAGGCCATGGTCTTCGGGAACATGGGCGACACCTCTGCCACCGGCGTCGCCTTCACCCGCGATCCGGCAACCGGCGAGCGCGCCTACTATGGCGAATGGCTGATCAATGCGCAGGGTGAGGACGTGGTGGCGGGCATCCGCACGCCGCAATATCTCACCAAGGCAGCGCGCGAGGCAGCAGGGGCCAAGCCGCTGTCGATGGAAGAGGCCATGCCCAAGGCCTACGCCGAACTCGCCGAGGTGTTCGAGACGCTCGAACAACATTATCGCGAAATGCAGGACATCGAGTTCACCGTTGAGCGCGGCAAGCTCTGGATGCTCCAGGCCCGGACCGGCAAGCGCACCGCCAAGGCGGCGCTGAAGATGGCGATCGAAATGGTCGGTGAAGGGCTGATCGACGAGAAGACCGCGATCCGTCGCGTCGATCCGATGGCGCTGGACCAGCTTCTGCACCCCACGCTCGATCCAGAGGCCTCGCGCGATGTCATCGGCCGGGGTCTGCCCGCTTCGCCCGGTGCGGCTTCGGGCATGATCGTGCTCGATGCCGAAAGCGCTGAACGACGCGCGGCAATCGGCGAGGCGGTGATCCTCGTCAGAGTTGAGACTTCACCTGAAGATATCCATGGAATGCACGCAGCAAAAGGGATTCTTACCGCGCGCGGCGGCATGACCAGCCACGCCGCCGTGGTGGCGCGCGGCATGGGGCGGCCCTGCGTTTCGGGCGCATCTGGCCTCTCGATCGACCTTGCGGCGCGCACTCTGCGCTTTGGCAACCGCGATCTGAAGGAGGGCGATGTCATCACTCTCGACGGGGCAAGCGGCGAAGTGATGGCGGGCGAAGTGGCGACGGTCGAGCCGGAGCTGGCGGGTGACTTTGCCACCTTGATGGTCTGGGCGGACAAGCACCGGCGCATGAAGGTGCGCACCAATGCCGAAACCCCCGCCGATTGCCGCACCGCACGCGGCTTTGGCGCGGAAGGCATCGGCCTGTGCCGCACCGAGCATATGTTCTTCGATGCCGAGCGGATCATTGCCGTGCGCCAGATGATCCTTGCCGAAAGCGAGGCAGACCGGCGCGCTGCCCTCGCCAAGTTGCTTCCAGCACAGCGCAGCGATTTTGCCGAGATCTTCGAGGTGATGCGCGGCCTGCCGGTGACAATCCGCCTGCTCGACCCGCCGCTGCATGAATTCATGCCGCACGCCGACGAGGAATTCGCAGACCTTGCCGATGCCATCGGCATCGGTGTCGACCACCTGCGACGCAGGGCTGAAGAACTCCACGAATTCAATCCGATGCTCGGCCATCGGGGTTGCCGTCTGGGCATCACGTTCCCCGAAATCTACGAGATGCAGGCTCGTGCGATCTTCGAAGCCGCCTGCGATGTGGCAGCCACGCACGGCGAGGCGATCGTGCCCGAGATCATGATTCCGCTGGTCGCGACGCGGCGTGAACTGGCGATCCTGCGCGAGCTGGTGGGTCAGGTCGCCGAGGCGGTGTTCGCCGAAAAGGGCAGGAGCCTGGACTATCTGGTCGGCACCATGATCGAGCTGCCGCGCGCGGCCCTGATGGCAGGCGAAATTGCCGAGGAGGCGCGGTTCTTCTCGTTTGGTACCAATGACTTGACGCAGACGACTCTTGGGCTTTCGCGCGACGACGCCGGGCGTTTCCTGGGCGTGTATGTCGAAAAGGGCATATTCGCCCGCGATCCTTTCGTCAGCCTCGATATCGAAGGCGTGGGCCAGTTGATCGCGTTGGGTGCTGAACGGGGCAGGGCGACGCGCGGCGACATCAAGCTGGGCATCTGCGGCGAACATGGCGGCGATCCGGCCAGCATCGCCTTTTGCGAGAGCGTGAACCTCGATTATGTGAGCGCCTCGCCCTATCGCGTGCCGATCGCAAGGCTGGCGGCGGCGCAGGCGGCTCTGGGAAAGTGATCTAGCGTTTCCAGCCGCTTAACGTCAGAATTTCGATCTGTTCGACGGTGCGGCCGTCTTCGCCCGCCTGCGCGAAGGCAGCGCTGGCGCGACGCAGCGCGGCCTTGCCAAGCGGCGGTCCGGGATCGGCCAGTACATTGGAGAGACCTTGCGCGCGCAAGTCTGCAACGAGCCGGTCAAGCGATGGCAATGACACCCGGATGAGCCGGGAATCGACCACCGGATCGGCGATACCGGCGCGCTGGAGCAATTGTCCGCCCGCGCGCACGTCGACCATCGGGTGCAGGCGGGGAGCAGGACGCTCGCCATCGGCAGCGAGCATGGCGGCGCGCAGCATGGGCAGGCTGCCGGCTCCGGGGTAGCTGGCGATCATCAGTCCGCCCGGCGCCAGCGCGTTGCGGAGGTGGATCAGCGCGCCGGGCAGGTCGTTAAGCGTATCGATGGTGCCGAGGCTGGCGATCAGGTCGAAACCGCTTTCGGCATAGGGGCGTTCCTCGTCGAAACCTTGGGCAGGTTCGGCGCGGACTACCTCGACCTCCTGCTGCTCGAGCGAGGCAGAAAGCATGCCACTGACGTCGCCGATCACGAGCGCCCGGCGCGGCGCGTGCCGCAGGAAGGAAATACGGTCGAGCACGTCCTCGGCATAGTCTTCGGCGAGGTAACGCGGCGCATCGGGGCGCGATTGCAGGGCCAGCATCCGTTGCCGCGCTGCAAGACGCCGGGTGGACGAGAAGATACGGGGCGGGGCGGTATTGGCCATGAGGTCCAGTGACGCCTTGCCGGGCGCGATGCAAGCTTGCCCGGCCAGTTGCTCATGGGCAGGATGCGCTGATGGGGATCGCCAGCACTCTCGCGCCAGTCGTCGATTTCGTCTTTCCGCCGCGCTGCCCGCTGTGCGGCGAAGCCCTCGCGGCGCAAGGCGGCCTGTGCCTCGCTTGCTGGGAGGAACTCGTCATACCGGGCAAGCCTGCCTGTGCGAGTTGCGCGCGTCCGTTTGGCCCAACGCCACGATTGCATGAGGACTGTGACCTGTGCCGCGCCGATCCGCCACTGCGCGACGGCATTGCCGCCGCGACGCTCTATAACGAAACCTCGCGCAAGCTGGTGCTTGCCTTCAAGCAAGGCAACCGCATTGCGCTTGCTGGGATGATGGCGCGGTTGATCGCGGCGCGGCTTGAAGGCGTGGGCGAGGACTCGCTGATCGTGCCGGTGCCGCTGCACCGCTGGCGGTTGTGGCAGCGAGGCTTCAACCAGGCGGCCATCCTCGGACATGAACTGGCCAGATTGACTGGCGCGCGGCTGTGTGTCGATGCGCTCGTGCGCAAACGGCAGACGCCCATGCTTGGCGGACTGGGAAGGCGAGAGCGCGAGAGGATGCTGGCCGGAGCAATTACAATGAATTCGCGCCGCACCGGGATGCTGCGCGGTGCCAAGCTCTTGCTGATCGACGATGTGCTGACCAGCGGGGCTACCAGCAACGCGTGTATCGCGGCGCTCAGGAAGGCAGGCGCCGCGCGGGTCGTTGTCGGGTGCTTTGCCCAGGTGCTCGACTAGCGCGCTGCGTGGGGGCTTCCTGAACGCGAAAACGCCCGAGGCATGAACCCCGGGCGCCTTCGTGACGAAACGAACTTACTGAACCTCCGCACTTGCGTGCGTTTGGGCAATCCCCCTGCGGATTGCCAAGGCTCAAACCCTCATGTCATGAGGCCCAGCGATTGCCGCGAACCTCACTTCTTTCCCTGAACCATGGCGCTCATGCACCTGCTGGTTAAGAGCAGCCCCCAGCTGCTGTGTCTTAAATCTGGCGAATTGAGCGAAATGAAAAGGGCAATCACGCGCGGCGATGGATTTTTGGCACTCGTTGTTGTTATCGTGCAACATGCCAAGAGGACCATGTTTTTACCCAATCCGCAACGAGGCCAGCCGATGTCCGAACTTTCCAATGCAGACCGGGAATCCGGAACAGTTTTCGCGCCCAAATTCGATGACAAGGGCCTGATCTCGGCCGTCGCATTGGATGCCTCAAGCCGTGAGGTGCTGATGCTCGCATTCATGGACGCCGAAGCCCTGGCCAGGACGCGGGAGACCGGCCTTGCCCACTTCCATTCGCGCTCGCGCGGGCGGCTGTGGATGAAGGGCGAGACATCGGGCCACGTACTCAATGTCGAGGAAATCCGGGTCGATTGCGACCAGGATGCGCTGGTTCTGCTGGTCCGTCCCGAAGGACCGGCTTGCCACACCGGCGAGACGAGCTGTTTCTATCGGCGTCTTGACGGAGAGAGGCTTATCAGAATCGAATAACTGCCCCATATCGTTGCTGGATAGTCGCAAATAAGCCCAAAACGGGAGAACGATTCGATGCCGATCTATCAGGCGCCAGCGCGCGATGCGCGTTTCATCATCAACGAGGTATTGCGGGTTGGAGAGCTGGGAGATCTGCCCGGCTTCGAAGGGGCCAGCGCCGACATCGTCGACGCCATTATCGAAGAGGCAGGCAAATTCGCCAGCGAGGTGCTCGCTCCGCTCAACGCGACTGGCGACAAGGAAGGTTGCACTCGCCATCAGGACGGGTCGGTTTCCACACCGGCAGGTTTCAGGGAAGCGCATGGCCAGTTCCGCGAGGCGGGCTGGGGCACCCTGTCGGCGCCCGAGGAATTCGGCGGGCAGGGCCTGCCGCATGTCATCGGATTTGCGGCTGAGGAGTTCATGTCATCGGCCAACATGGCCTTTGCGATGTATCCGGGGCTGACCAACGGCGCGGTCAATGCCCTGCTGGTCAAAGGATCGCCCGAGCAGCAGGCAGCCTATCTGCCCAGGATGGTGGCCAACGAATGGCTTGGCACCATGAACCTGACGGAGCCCCAATGCGGGACCGACCTTGGGCTGATCCGCACAAGGGCAGAACCCCAGCTTGATGGTTCCTATGCCATTACCGGCACGAAGATCTTCATTTCGGCGGGCGAGCACGACCTGACCGACAACATCATCCACCTCGTCCTCGCGAAAACCCCGGACGCGCCCGAAGGCACCAAGGGCATCTCGCTGTTAGTGGTGCCCAAGTTCCTGCTTGATGCCGATGGCAACCCCGGCGAACGGAACTCGGTGAGTTGCGGGGCGATCGAGCACAAGATGGGCATTCACGCCAATGCTACCTGCGTGATGAATTACGACGGCGCGAAGGGCTGGCTGGTCGGCGAGGAGAACAAGGGCCTCGCCGCCATGTTCATCATGATGAATGCGGCGCGCCTTGGTGTCGGCATCCAGGGCGTCGCCCAGGCAGAAGCGGCATACCAGAATGGTGTCTCCTACGCGCTGGAGCGGCGACAGGGCAGGGCTTTGACTGGCCCGGCCGACCTTGGCGAGAAGGCGGATACGCTGATGGTCCACCCCGATGTCCGGCGTATGCTGATGGATGCGCGCGCCTTTATCGAGGGGATGCGTGCCCTGTCCTTGTGGGCCGGGCTGCTGGTCGATTTGGTGCACAAGGCCGCGAGCGAGGAAGAGCGCGTGGCCGCCGACGACATGCTTGGTCTGCTGACGCCAGTTATCAAGGGTTACGGCACCGATCTTGGCTACAAGGTCGCGACCGACATGCAGCAGATCTGGGGCGGACACGGCTATATCGCCGAGAACGGCATGGAGCAGTTCGTGCGCGATGCGCGCATCGCGATGATCTACGAAGGCGCGAACGGGGTTCAGGCGATGGACCTCGTCGGGCGCAAGCTGGCCATGCACGGTGGCCGCGCGGTGCAGGCCTTTTTTGCCGAGGTCGGCAAGGAATGTGCCGCAGCCACGGCTGACGAACGGCTTGTCGACCTCGCTGGCCGGGTCGAGAAGACCAACGGGGAATTGCAGGCCGCGACTCTGTGGCTGATGAACAATGGCCTCGCCAATCCCGAAAATGCCGGTGCCGGGGCTTATGACTACATGCATCTGACCGGCATTGTCGCGCTCGGGCTGATGTGGTTGCGAATGGCGCGCGCGTCGCTCGCCGCGCTCGATGGCGGGGCGGAGGACAAGGCATTCTATGAGGCGAAGCTGATCACGGCGCGCTATTTCGGGGAACGCTACACGCCCGAGGCAGGCGCACTGCGGCGGCGCATGGAAACCGGTGCAGAGGCCGTGATGGCGCTTCCGGTGGAGGCCTTCGCGCGGGGGTAGGATCTACTTGGCGCTCATTGCCTTCACGGCTCCAGCACCTCGTCCATCAGGCCCATCATCGCGGCCCAGCTCTGGCGGTCGGCGCTTGGGTCATGCATCGACTGCCCGGTCAGCGGCGAGACGTTTGGGTTGGTGAAGCCGTGCGGTACGCCTGAATAGGAGTGGAAGTGCCAGTTGGCGTTCACGGCGTCCATCTCCTCCCAGAACCGCAGGACATGATCGCGCGGAACGAGAGCATCGGCATCGCCGTGGCATACGAGAATGCGGGCTCGGATCGCCTGGTCCGCCGGTTTGCCGGTTTCGAGCAGGCCGTGGAAGCTCGCGACCATGGCAAGATTTGCATCGGCGCGGGCCAGCTCCAGAACGGCCTGGCCGCCCATGCAGAAGCCGATGGCGCATTGCGGCAAGCCGGGTGCGAGGCCGTGCAGCGCGCTCAGTGCCGCCGCCAGTCGGTTGCGGTATTGCCCGGTGTCCTTGCGCAGATCGTCGGCCAATGCCCCTGCGGCGGCAAAGTCAGCCGGCATCTCGCCATAGAAGTCGGCGATCAGCGCTAGATAGCCCGCCTCGGCCAGGAGTCGGGCCTTGTCCTCG
>JAURNJ010000305.1 GCA_030830245.1 Novosphingobium sp.
ATGGCCTCAACATGGTGACCGAAGGCGTGCGCCAGCTGCGCGGCGTTGCGGCAAACCAGCGCAAGGACGCAGAGCTGGTCCTGTTCTCGTCAGGCAATGGCGCGGTAATCCTCGCCAAGGACTGAGGAATCTCTCGCAAACTACTCCATCAGAAAGGCAAATCATGAACGTCCAGAGCAAGATCGAGCTGCCCGAAAAGCTCATTTCGGTCGACAGCCACGTGTTCTTCACCGACGAATGGGTCACCGAGCGCCTGCCCGAGCGACTTCGCGAAACCTATGTCAATGCCAACAAGCAGTTTCGCGACGATGGCATCGAGGCGCGCGGCGGCTGGGAGCCGAATATCAACGACCTGTTCGACGAGGTCGCCTGGTCCGATCCCGGCCATTTCGATCCCAACGAGAAGCTCAAGTCGATGGACAAGGACGGCGTCTGGTCGGAGGTGATCTTCCCCGAGGTTGGCGCGGCCAAGGTCTGCTCGCCTCAATATTGCGGCGACGACTGGAAGGAAATCCTCTCCGGTTACAACGATGCCATGGCCGATTTCGCCTCGGTCGATCTCGAACGGCTGTGGACTGCCTACCAGTTGTTGCCCTTCGACATCGACTGGTCGGTCAAGGAAGTGGAGCGGCTGGCCGCGCGCGGCGCGCGCTGCATCCAGCTGCCGCCCTTCCCCAGCGAGGTCGGCCTGAAGGATTATTTCGACACCCATTACGACAAACTGTGGGGCGCCTGCTCGGAAATGGGCATCACGGTGCTCAACCATCTCGACACCAACAACCAGTACATGGACCTGATCAAGCGCGACCCCACCGAACAGCGCGCTGTCGCGCTGGGCATGCCGCCCTTCCAGATGGCCGAGACGATCAGCCTGTGGATCCTGCCCGGCACCCTGGAACGCTTCCCGAACCTCAAGGTCGTGTTCGTGGAGCCGGGGCTTGGCTGGCTGCCGTTCCTGTTCGACGTGATCCTCGACGGGCGCATCAAGCAGGGCCACTACAAGTTCCCGCAGCTCTCGATGCTGCCGAGCGAATATTTCAAGCGGCAGATGGGCGCGACCTTCATGTACGAGCCGCACGGCCTCAAGGTCGCCTACGAGTATTTCGGCCCGGATTCGCTGATGTGGTCTACCGATTTCCCGCATCCGGCAACCTCCTGGCCCAACTCGATCGACCACATAGACAAGCAGTTCACCGCAGCCGACATCCACGGCGAGGACCGCATGAAGATCCTTGCGGGCAACGGCTTGCGGCTGTTCGCGGGCAAGTAAGCGCGCTACCGGTCTGCGCATGAAGATTGCGACAGTTCCGGGCGGTGTGCGCCGCGTCGAATGCACTGTCCCGGCAGCCCGCGCGCTGCCGGGCGAGGTGCTCGACGTGGCGCTACGCCTCGTATTTCCGCCAGCCGAAGCGCCGCCGCCACGGGCGATGATCTACTGCCTGCCCGGCGGCTACATGAACCGCATCTATTTCGATCTGGGCGACGAGGCCGACAGGCGCTTCAGCCTCGCCGAGGCGCTGGCCCGGCGCGGCATCGTCTCGGTACTGGCGGATCATCCCGGCACCGGCGGATCGAGCGCGCCGCGCGAGCTTTGGGAGCTCACTCCAGACCTGCTGGCACTAACACATACCGAAGTCGTCGGCGAAGTGCTCTCTGGTCTTCGCAACGGAATCCTGCTGCCCGACGTGCCTGCAATGCCGGAGCTCGTGGCACTGGGTTGCGGCCACTCGATGGGGGCGGTCATCACCATCGAGATGCAGGGGGCCAGCCCGGTCTATTCCGGCCTCGTGCTGCTGGGGTACGGCACCGGCGGCCTGCCCGACGTGCTCCCGCCCGAAGCGGTCAATAATGCCCGCGATCCTGATTGGCTGCGCACATACTTGCCTGAACTGGCCAGCGAGCGGTTCGGCACTGCGCTGATGGACCCGCAACTAGGCAGGGAGAAGCGGCGCGGGCGGGGTCAGGGAAGTCCATCGTTCCACACCGACAATGCCGATCCGGACGGCAAGCTTGCGCTGCGGGCGGCGGGCGAGCCGCTGCTCACCCAGCCCGGCCTGTTCTCGATGTTCCCCGGCGCCAGCGACCGGCCAAGCGCGGCAATCGACGTGCCAATGCTCGTCGTTACCGGCACGCACGATTTCGTCGAGGCGGGCGAGGGTCTGCGCACGCAATTTTCCGCCTGCCCCTCGCTGGAAATCTTCCGGCCCGAGGACACAGGGCACAACCTGTTCATTTTTCCCTCACGCGAGAAGAGCTTCGCGACGATTGCCGACTGGGCTGAACGTTTGACCGCCTAGCCCTTCGCGGCGGAACCGCGTAATGTCGCAAAATGACGCCCCGACAATCGCCGGGATCGAACCGGCCGAAACTTTCGTTGCACGTCCCCGAGCCCCCATATCGGCCCGGCGACGAGGTCGACTATTCGTGGCTGGAGATTCCCGAACCGGATGAAATTCCGCGCCCCGACGAGACTTCGGATGCTGCTTCGATCCGCGACCTTGCCTATGGGATGATCCGGGTTCTGAACGACGAGCACCAGGCTGTCGGCAGCTGGAACCCCAATCTCGATCCCGAAACCCTGCTTGCCATGCTGCGCAAGATGGCGCTGCTGCGCGCTTTCGACGAACGGATGCATCGCCAGCAAAGGCAGGGCAAGACCAGCTTCTACGTCAAGTCGACCGGCGAGGAAGCTGTGGCCATTGCCCAGACTTTCGCGCTCGACCGGGCGGACATGTGTTTTCCATCGTATCGCCAGCCCGGCATCCTGTTCGCCCGCGACTATCCGATGGTCCAGATGATCAACCAGATCTTCTCGAATGCGGCCGATCCGCTGAAAGGGCGACAACTCCCGATCATGTATTCGGCAAGGGAATACGGCTTTTTCTCGATCTCGGGCAATCTCGCCACGCAGTATCCACAGGCAGTCGGCTGGGCCATGGCCAGCGCCAGCAAGGGCGACGACCGGATCGCGGCGGTCTGGTGCGGCGAAGGCTCGACATCCGAGGGCGACTTTCACAACGCGCTGACCTTCGGCGCGGTTTACAACGCACCGTGCATTTTCAACGTGGTCAACAACCAGTACGCGATCTCCAGCTATTCCGGATTTGCCGGATCGGAACGAACCACCTTTGCCGCGCGCGGCGTGGGCTATGGCATCCCGGCGCTTCGCGTCGATGGCAACGATGCGCTTGCGGTCTATTCGGCAACGCGATGGGCGGCAGACCGGGCGCGCGCCAACCTCGGCCCCAGCCTGATCGAACTGTTCACCTATCGAGCCGATGCGCATTCCACTTCGGACGATCCCGCCGCCTATCGTTCGGCGCAGGAGCGTGCGGAATGGCCACTGGGCGATCCGATCACGCGGCTCAAGCGCCACTGCATCGCCCTGGGTATCTGGGACATGGACCGGCAGGAGCAGATGGACCGCGAAGTTGCCGAAGCAGTGCTCGCGGCGCAAAAGGAAGCCGAGAAGAATGGCATCCTCGGCCATGGCCTCCACCAGCCCGATGTCACCATGTTTCAAGACGTGTACGAGGAAATGCCCTGGCACCTTGCCGAGCAGAGCGAGCAGGCGAGCCGCGAGAGGAAACTCAAATGGCCCGAATGAGCATGATCCAGGCGATCAATTCCGGGCTCGACGTCATGATGGCGCGCGATCCGGACATCGTCATCCTCGGCGAGGACGTCGGCTATTTCGGCGGCGTGTTCCGCGTAACAGCGGGCTTGCAGGAGAATTACGGCAAGGAGCGCTGTTTCGACACGCCGATCACCGAATGCGGCATCATCGGCGCGGCAATCGGCATGGCCGCCTATGGCCTGCGCCCTGTGCCCGAAGTGCAATTTGCCGATTATGTCTACCCCGGCTTCGACCAGATCGCGAGCGAGGCCGCCCGCCTGCGCCACCGCTCGGCCGGCGATTTCCAGTGCCCGCTCACCATCCGCATACCATTCGGCGGCGGTATCTTCGGCGGCCAGACCCACAGCCAGAGCCCGGAAGCGCTGTTCACCCATATCGCCGGGATCAAGACCGTGGCGCCTTCGAACCCGCGCGACGCCAAGGGCCTGCTGATCGCCGCTATCGAAGATAATGACCCGGTGATCTTCTTCGAGCCCAAGCGATGCTACAACGGGCCGTTCGACGGCTATTACGACCGCCCCGCCAAGACCTGGGCCGATCACCCCGATGGCGAGGTGGAAGAAGGTCACTTCAACGTGCCGCTCGGCAAGGCCCGGCTGGTTACAGAGGGCAACGACCTGACGGTGCTGACCTATGGCACCATGGTTCACGTCGCGCAGCAGGTGCTGGTCGAACACCGCATTTCCGCCGACCTGATCGACCTTCGCACGCTGATCCCGCTCGACATCGAGACCATAACGGCATCGGTGAAGAAGACCGGACGCTGCGCCGTGATCCACGAGGCGACCCGCACCAGCGGTTTCGGGGCGGAACTGGCGGCCCTGGTGCAGGAGCGCTGCTTCTATCACCTCGAAGCGCCGATCGAGCGCGTCACCGGGTTCGATA
>JAURNJ010000306.1 GCA_030830245.1 Novosphingobium sp.
ACGGGCGCGGTCGCGCTGCGCACGGTGGATCGCGGCGCGGGCCTGCTGGGTGGGGCGGCGCATTTCTATCGCTGCTATACCTGCAAGGATGGCAAGGAAATCAGCGTCGGCGCGATCGAACCGCAATTCTATGCCGAGCTGCTCCAGCGCGCCGATGCGCCCGAGCATTTGCGCGAGGCGCAGATGAACCCGGCCAATTGGGACAGCTATGCCGAGGATCTGGCCGCGCTATTCGTGACGAAGACGCAGGACGAATGGTGCGAATTGCTCGAAGGCACCGACGCCTGTTTCTCGCCGGTCGTTCCGCTCGATCACGCCAAGGACCATCCGCATATGAAGGCGCGCGGGGCTTTCGTCGAACACGGCGGGCGCTGGCACACCGCCCCCGCACCGCGGTTCGACCGCACGCCCAACACGATCCGCGACAGCGCCAGCGATGGCGAAGAGGTGGTGGCGCGCTGGCGTCAGGAGAGCTAGAGGCGCGCGCAAAGGAGAGTTTCCGATGCGCGATTGCACCCAGTTCTACATCGACGGCCAGTGGGTCGACCCGGTCGAGGAAAACACCGTTGCGGTGGAGAACCCCGCCACCGAGCAGACCATCGGCCACATCAGCTTCGGCACCGCGGCCGATGTCGACAAGGCCGTGGATGCCGCGCGCAGGGCATTCGAGAGCTTCAGCCAGACCAGCAAGGAAGAACGGCTGACCCTGCTGCGCGCGATCCAGGCGGAGATCGAGACCCGCAAGGAAGAGCTCGCGACTGCGGTCAGCGACGAAATGGGCGCGCCGCTGAGCCTCGCCAATGGGCCGCATGTCGGCCTGCTTGCGGGCCATTGCCAGAAGGCCATCGAAGTACTCGAAGGCTTCGCATTCGAACGGCTCGACGGTCCCACTTTGCATGTTTGGGAGCCGGTCGGCGTGGTCGGCATGATCACCCCGTGGAACTGGCCGCTCAACCAGATCGTCGTGAAAGTCCTTCCCGCGCTGGCGACGGGCTGCACCATGGCCCTCAAGCCCTCCGAAATCGCGCCCTTCGACGCCCAGATCTGGGCCGAAATTCTCGATGCGGCAGGCGTTCCGGCGGGAGTTTTCAACATGGTCCATGGCGATGGGCCGGGTGTCGGCCGGGCGATCTCCGGCCATCCCGGCATCGACATGGTCTCCTTTACCGGCTCGACCCGTGCCGGGATCGACATCGCCAAGAACGCCGCCAACACCGTCAAGCGCGTGTGTCAGGAACTCGGCGGCAAGAGCCCCAACATCATCCTCGACGACGGGTCCATGGCCGCCAATGTCGCTGCCGGTACCAAGTCGATGATGGGCAATTCCGGCCAGACCTGCTCCGCGCCGTCGCGGATGCTGGTGCCGGGCGGGCGGATGGCGGAAGCCATCGCTGCCGCCAAGGAAGCCGCTGAAAGCGTCACCGTCGGCGATCCCAACGGCAATTTCGCGATGGGTCCAGTCGTGTCAGAAGCCCAGTTCAACAAGGTTCAGGGACTGATCCAGAAAGGCATCGACGAAGGCGCGACACTGGTTGCCGGCGGGCCGGGGAAGCCGGACGGCCTCGACAAGGGCTACTACGTCAAGCCCACCGTCTTCGCTAACGTCACCAACGACATGACCATCGCGCGTGAGGAAATCTTCGGGCCCGTTCTCTCGATCCTTGGCTACAAGGATCTCGACGACGCAATCGAAATCGCCAATGACACCGACTATGGCCTCGCAGGCTATGTCGCGGGCGAAGACCTGGACACTGTGCGCTCCGTCGCCGACCAGATCCGTGCCGGGCAGATCGGCCTCAATGGCGGCTTCGACCTCGGTGCGCCGTTCGGCGGATACAAGCAGAGCGGCAACGGCCGCGAATGGGGTGAATTCGGCTTCCACGACTATCTCGAGGTCAAGGCCGAACTGAATTACGTGCCCAAGGAAGCGGCGGAGTAGTCGAAGGGCCTACAACCCGAAGCGCTCGATGTAATCCGAGAATGCCTCGCGGATTTCCTCGCGCGAGGTGCCGTATTCCTCTGCGGTATAGCGGTGTTCGCCATGCGCACCCTTGGCGTTCGCTGGTTGTAGGCCTCTAGCCCTTCGCGCATGACCGGCGTAAATTCGAACCCGAGCTTCTCGTAGATCGCGGCAAACGTCCCGATCGGATCGGCAACGACATCGTCGTTGAATACATCGATAAACCGGTCCTCACCGATCCGGTCTCGCGCCGCCAGCGCGCGGTCCATGCCCTTGCGCCAAAAGGTGGTGAAGGCAGGACCATAGGCCAGCTTGTCGAGCGCACCCGGCACGCTGCGCTCCTCGTTCAACCCGTATTGCAGGCTGGAGACCGAGGGGATCACCTTGGCCGGTTCACGGTGAGTCCACACGAACCTGGTGTCCGGCCATTCGGCAAGGAAGGCCTCGAACTGAAACAGGTGCACGGGCGCCTTCAGCAGCCACAGCTTCGGCCCCCTCCGCGACTGCAGCAGGCGGTAGACGCGGTGGTTGTAGGCATAGGTCGAAGCGAACTCGGCCGTCATCCACCAATCGAGATAGTCCAGCGGCATCGGATAGGCGCCGTTATAGGCATGGCAGTTGAGCGGCGCGAGCATGGCGAGGTCTTCCTCGGGCCCGTCGGGATCGATGATGTGGCGGGACATGTCCATCTGTGCGGCCATCTTGCGCGCAGCGATGACGCGGGGGTCTTCGCTTTCCTCGTCAGCCACCGGCGGCGGTAGAGGGCTGTTCGCCTCCCAGCCGCGCA
>JAURNJ010000031.1 GCA_030830245.1 Novosphingobium sp.
GTGGTCGCGCGCACGTCGAGCGCGCCGCGGAAGATATACGGGAAGCCCAGCACGTTGTTGACCTGGTTGGGATAGTCCGAACGACCGGTCGCAACGATTGCGTCGGGCCGCGCGGCGAGCGCATCCGGAGGCGTGATTTCCGGGTCGGGATTGGCCATGGCGAAGATGATGGGATCTTTGGCCATGTCCATGATCATTTCAGGCTTGAGCGCGCCGGCGACCGAGAGGCCGAAGAAGACGTCCGCGCCCTTCATCGCCTCGGCCAGCGTGCGCGCATCGGTGTGTATCGCGTGCGCCGACTTGAACTGATCGACCTTTTCGCGGCCGATGTAGATGACGCCACGGCTGTCGCAGACCGTGACGTTCTCGTGGCGGACGCCCATCGACTTGATCAGCGAGGTGCAGGCGAGCGCCGAGGCGCCCGCACCGTTGACCACCACCTTGATGTCGGCAAGGTCGCGACCGGTAATGTGGCAGGCGTTTATCAGCCCGGCAGCAGCGATGATCGCGGTGCCGTGCTGGTCGTCGTGCATCACCGGGATGTTCATGCGTTCGCGCAAAGTCTGCTCGATGATGAAGCATTCGGGCGCCGCAATGTCTTCCAGGTTGATGCCGCCAAAGCTCGGCTCCATCATCGCGATGGCCTCGATCAGCGCCTCGGTGTCCTTGCTGTCCAGCTCGATGTCGATGGAATCAACGTCGGCAAATCGCTTGAACAGCACCGCCTTGCCTTCCATCACAGGTTTGGAAGCGAGCGCGCCGAGATCGCCCATGCCGAGGATGGCGGTGCCGTTCGAAATAACGGCGACAAGGTTGCCTTTGGCGGTGTAGTCATAGGCCGTGGCGGGATCGTCGGCGATGGCCTGCACTGGCACGGCAACACCGGGCGAGTAGGCAAGCGAAAGGTCGCGCTGGCTCGCCATCGGCTTGCTCGCGATGATCTCAATCTTACCGGGGCGGATCGTCTTGTGGTAGAACAGCGCTTCGCGGTCAGTGAAGCTGACGTTGTTATCTTCGGACAATTGCAATCTCCTGTCGCCGTAGCGGATAGACCAACCTGTGCATCGACGCGATAGGGGAAATGTTGCGACGCAGCGTTTTGCGAATCGCTATGAGCGCCGCTACGCCCACGAGCAATGAGCGATGCCTCCACCCCGATGATGGCCCAGTATTTCGCGCTCAAGGCGAAGGCGGGAGATTGCCTGCTGTTTTATCGCATGGGCGACTTCTTCGAGATGTTCTTCGACGATGCGCGCCGCGCCGCGCAGATCCTCGACATCGCGCTGACCAGCCGGGGCGAACATGGCGGCGAGCCGGTGCCGATGTGCGGTGTGCCCGTCCATGCCGCCGAGGGCTATCTCGCCCGGCTGATCAAGGCGGGTTGCCGCGTCGCGATAGCCGAACAGACCGAGACTCCTGCCGAAGCCAGGAAGCGCGCCGGTTCGAAGGCATTGGTCGAGCGCGACATCGTGCGTTTCGTCACGGCAGGTACGCTCACCGAAGAGGCGCTGCTCGAACCGCGCCGGGCGAACGTGCTCGCCGCACTGTGCGAGGTGCGCGGCACGATCGGCATTGCATCGTGCGATATTTCGACCGGGCGCATGGAGCTGGAGGATTGCGCGCCAGACCGGATCGGCGCGGCGCTGGCGCGGATCGGGGCAAGCGAACTGGTCGTTCCCGCGCAAGTCGATCTACCGCACGGATGCGGCGAGGCCATCGAAAGCCCGGTCGGCCAGTTCGACAGCAACGCGGGCGAGGCGCGGCTCAAGGCGGTGCACCAGGTCGCCACGCTCGACGGCTTCGGCCAGTTCAGCCGCGCCACGCTGGCGGCTACGGGCGGGCTCATCGCCTATCTCGACCATGTAGGGCGCGGCGTGCTGCCGCTGCTGCTGCCACCCGAGGCGCGCAGTGGCGAGGCCCATCTGGCAATGGACGAAGCGACCCGGGCGAGCCTCGAGATTCTCGTGTCGCAGCAGGGCACGCGCGCAGGAAGCCTGATTGCCTGCGTCGACCGCTGCGTGACGGGGGCGGGAGCACGGCAGCTGGCCGACGATCTGGCCGCCCCATTGCGCGACGCCGCCAGGATTGAGGAACGGCTTGAATGCGTCGCCTGGCTGCACGACGAGCAATTCCTGCGCGAAGACTTGCGCACGCTACTGCGCGCATTGCCGGATCTTGGCCGCGCGCTGGGCCGGATTGTGGCAGGCCGGGGAAGCCCGCGCGATCTTGGCCAGATCCGCGACGGACTGGACGAAGCGTGGCGTATCGCGGACCTGCTTTCCAGTCGCCAGAACCTGCCGGGGCTGCTGCGCGACCTATTGCCCTCGCTCGCGGGTCATGGCGCGCTGGTCGATGCCCTGTCCCGTGCACTGGTGCCCGCCCCTCCCACCGAACGAGCGCAGGGCGGCTTTATCGCTGCGGGCTATGACGCCGGGCTCGACGTGCTGCGCGAGACGGCAGGCAATGCACGTCGCGCCATCGCCGCGCTCGAAGCCGACTATCGCGACCGCACCGGGATCGCCGCGCTCAAGATCAAGCACAACAATGTGCTGGGGTACTTCGTGGAAGTGCCCGCCCGGCATGGCGATGCGCTGATGGCGCCGGACAGCGGCTTTACCCATCGCCAGACCATGGCCGGCGCGGTGCGGTTCAATGCCCTGGCGCTGCATGAGGAAGCCACCCGGATCGCAGAGGCAGGCGCGCATGCCCAGGCGGCAGAGGAGGCGCACTTCGAGCAGTTGGTGGCGCTCACCATAGAGACGCGGCAAGCCGTGGCAGCGACGGCTGTGGCGCTGGCACGGATCGACGTTTCCGCCGGACAGGCCGAACGCGCCGCGCAGGGTGGCTGGTGCCGACCGCGCATTGTCGACGAACCCTGCCTGGCCATCGAGGGCGGCCGGCACCCGGTCGTAGAAGCGGCACTGGCTTCGCAAGGCGAGCCGTTTGTCGCCAACGACTGCACACTTGATCCCGCAAACAGGTTATGGCTGATCGGTGGGCCCAACATGGGCGGCAAGAGCACCTTCCTGCGCCAGAATGCACTCATCGTGCTGATGGCACAGGCGGGCGGTTTCGTTCCCGCCGCCAGTGCGACCATCGGCTTAGTCGACCGCTTGTTCAGCCGCGTCGGCGCGTCCGACAACCTTGCGCGCGGACGCTCGACCTTCATGGTCGAGATGGTGGAAACCGCCGCGATCCTGAGCCAGGCGACCGAACACAGCTTCGTCATCCTCGACGAAGTCGGTCGCGGGACTTCGACCTACGATGGGCTGGCGCTGGCCTGGGCCGTGGTCGAAGCCGTGCATGGGGTCAACCGCAGCCGCTGCCTGTTCGCCACCCATTACCACGAGCTGGCGCGACTGGCCGACACCTGCGACGCACTTTCACTCCACCACGTCCGCGCCCGCGAATGGAAGGGCGATCTGGTCCTGCTGCACGAGCTGGCCGATGGACCTGCCGACCGTTCCTATGGCCTTGCCGTCGCCAAACTCGCGGGCGTCTCGCCGGCCGTGCTGGCTCGCGCCAAATCGGTGCTGGAGCGGCTTGAGAAGGGCCGGGCCGAGACTGGCGGCCTTGCCGCGGGGCTTGGCGAGCTTCCCCTGTTCGCCGCCGCGCTCGACGCCGCCGAGGAGAAAGTCGACCGGTTGCGCGAGAAACTCGAAGGGCTCGACATCGACGCGCTGAGCCCGCGCGAGGCGCTCGATCTGCTCTATGAGCTGAAGCGCGAGGCAGGCACCGACGGTTGATTTCAAGTTAGCGCGTCGGCACTGGCTCCGGCCCGGAATAGTCATAGAAGCCGCGCCCGGCCTTCACCCCGTACCAGCCCGCCTCGACATATTTGACCAGTAGCGGCGCCGGGCGATACTTGGGATCACCGGTAGTTCTTTGCAGCACCTTCAGGATCTCCAGGATCGTGTCGAGCCCGACGAAATCGGCCAGTTGCAGCGGCCCCATCGGGTGATTGAGGCCAAGCCGCACGCCCTTGTCGATATCCTCCACGGTGCCTGCACCCGAACCGAGCACGAAGCATGCCTCGTTCAGGAGGGGCACGGCGAGCCGGTTGACGACGAAACCCGGCTCGTCTCCGGCAATCACCACTTCCTTGCCCATGGCTTCGGCGAGAGCGCGGGTGCGCGCAGTCGTTTCAGGTGCCGTGGCAAGGCCCGGGATTACCTCTACCAGCTTCATCAGGGGCACCGGATTGAAGAAATGCATGCCGATGAAGCGTGCCGGATCGGGCGATGAGCGCGCCATGCGGGTAATCGGGATCGAGCTGGTGTTCGAAGCCATGATCGCGTTGGCGCCCAGCACCTTTCCCGCCGCCTCGAAGATCTTGAGCTTGATTTCCTCCCGCTCGGTCGCAGCCTCGATGATGAATTCGGCTTCGGACATCGGCGCATAGTCGGCAATCGGCGTGATATTGGCCATGGTCGCATCCGCATCGGCCCTGGCGATCTTCTCCTTTGCGACCAGCTTTTCGAGGCTTGCGCCGATCTTGGCCTTGGCACCCTCTGCCAGTTCGAGCTTGATATCGGACAGCAGCACCTTCCTGCCGCTTGCTGCCGCTGTCTGGGCAATGCCCGAACCCATCTGGCCCGCGCCGATCACCGCGATTGTGCTCATTTCGATTCCTCTTGCAGAATTGCGACCTTGTGCCGCCCGCCTAGCGGGTGCGCAGCGAATTGGCTAGCTGCAGCGGCTCGCGCCCGGCACCCAGAGAACATCGTCGCGCCCGCAATCGTTCATCGCCCGGGCAAGCACGAACAGCAGGTCCGAAAGGCGATTGATATAGACAAGCGCGGCAGGATTGACCGGCTCGCTTGCGGCAAGCGCGCTCATCGCTCGCTCCGCAGCGCGCACCGAGGCCCTTGCGACATGAAGCCTTGCCGACGCCTCGCTGCCGCCGGGTAGGACAAAGCTGGTCAACGGTTCGAGCAGCGCGGTCGCCGCGTCAATGGCGCGTTCCAGCCACTCGCCCTGCGCTGGAATAATCCGCAAGGTCATTTCCGAAGGCGCGAA
>JAURNJ010000307.1 GCA_030830245.1 Novosphingobium sp.
CGCGGCGAAATCTTCTGACCTGCAGGGAACACGACTTCGCCGGTCTTGGCGTCGACGATATCGAAAGCCGGCTTCACACCGCGCCACTGATCGGCAACGAAAGGCCGCAACCAGCCATCGCCGGGGCCGCGCTTCCAGAGCACGGTGTCGTAGAAATGGTCGAGAATCGCCTCGTCATCGAGACCGAGCGCATAAAGCAATGCAGTGACCGGCAGCTTGCGCTTGCGGTCGATACGCACATTGACGATGTCCTTGGCGTCGAATTCGAAATCGAGCCACGAGCCGCGATAGGGAATGACGCGCGCGGCGAACAGGAACTTGCCTGAAGAGTGCGTCTTGCCACGGTCGTGATCGAACAGCACGCCGGGCGAACGGTGCATCTGGCTGACGATCACGCGCTCGGTGCCATTGATGATGAAGGTGCCGTTCTCGGTCATGAGCGGCATGTCGCCCATGTAGACGTCCTGCTCCTTGATATCGAGCACCGAACGGGTCTCGGTCTCGGCATCGACCTCGAACACGATCAGGCGCAGCGTGACCTTCATCGGCGCGGCATAGGTTATGCCTCGCTGGCGGCACTCAGTGGTGTCGTACTTCGGGTCTTCGAGTTCGTAGTGGACGAAATCGAGTTCGCTTGTCCCGGCGAAATCACGGATCGGGAAAACCGAGCCCAGCGTCTTTTCCAGACCGGAGATATAACCGGTCGTCTTGTCCGAACGCAGGAACTGCTCATAGCTTTCGCGCTGCACCTCGATGAGGTTCGGCATCGAGACCACTTCGTGGATGTCGCCGAAAATCTTGCGAATGCGCTTCTTGGCCGAAGACCGGGCTTCGCTGGCTGGCTTGTTCGCCATGGGAGATCGTGCCTCTTTAGTTTAATGCCGGGGGCAAGATACCGCCCGGTCAATTCGCCTCACGCGATAGGAAGCCACCGATACACATGCATGACCCTATCCACGCGCTTCCCGAACCGGGAAACGACGGCCAGCAGCCTGATGCGTCAGATGGAAAATCCGCCGGTTCCTTCCCGGGCAAGTCCCCGCGCCTGGACATGCCTTGCTCGAACCTGAGAATCGAAGCGCTCATATAGGGTTGGCGGCTCTTTGTGTCAAACCGGCAGCACTAAAACGTCAATTGCCTTCCGTCATTCCTGCGCAAGGCACATCTGACTGCAACACTCCCGCCTTTGCCAAAAGCCCGAAAGCCCAGCCCAACCGGGCAACGGACCACGAAATCGCGATACGACGCCATGGGCCTGCCGATCCGCGATTGATTACGTGCGCACGGATTACTTTGCGGCCGATTGCCGCGCAAAACCTTGACTTGCGCACGCGCACTGCTAAGGCCCGGCCCGACCGCTCCGGCGGTCATCCGTCCGAGACAGTTGGTGGCCCGGGTTTGCCGGTCCTTAATTTCCAGCCTAGACGGGGCAAAGAGATTTCAGGGGTGAGCCTTGCGAGGCGTGCCTCCTTTCCGCGTTTACGCGGGTACTCCTTCCCCTTCGACGGACTCGTTCGCGCCCCTTGCGGGGCGCGTGCAACGCAGCCGGTCGTCTGCCCCAAGCGGGCGGCCAAAACGAAGGAGTAAGGCATGGATCGTTCGCAAAAAGCCGAATCGGTTGCCCAGCTCAACGCAACCTTCAACGAGGTCGGTGTGGTGGTTGTCACCCGCAACCTCGGCCTTTCGGTGGCCCAGTCCACCGATCTTCGGGTGAAGATGCGCGAAGCCGGTGCAACCTACAAGGTCGCGAAGAACCGTCTTGCCAGGCTCGCCATCGCCAATACCGACTATGACGGTATCGGCGACATGCTCACCGGACCCACCGCGCTCGCCACTTCGGTCGACCCGGTGGCCGCCGCCAAGGTGGCGGTGGAATTCGCCAAGACGAACGACAAGCTCGAAATCGTCGGCGGATCGATGGGCACGCAGGTTCTGAATGCGGAAGGGATCAAGGCGCTCGCCTCGATGCCTTCGCTGGACGAACTGCGCGGCACGCTGGTTGGCCTCCTCAACGCCCCGGCGACGAAGATCGCCCAGCTTTCGACCGCTCCGGCGGCCAAGCTGGCCCGCGTCTTCGGTGCCTACGGCGCCAAGGAAGCCGCATAACGGATTTCGCAAGAGAACATCGGGCCGTGGCGCGACATGGATCGCACGCGGCCAAACCGAAAGATTGGAGTAATCAAAATGGCCGACATTCAGAAGATCGTAGACGAACTGTCGCAGCTCACCGTTCTGGAAGCTGCTGAACTCGCCAAGGCGCTTGAAGAAGCATGGGGCGTTTCCGCCGCTGCCGCGGTTGCCGTGGCTGCACCTGCCGCTGCTGGTGGCGCCGCCGCAGCCGCTGAAGAGCAGACCGAATTCGACGTCATCCTCACCGGCGACGGCGGCAAGAAGATCCAGGTCATCAAGGAAGTCCGCGCCATCACCGGCTTGGGCCTCGCCGAAGCCAAGACCCTGGTCGAAAGCGCGCCCAAGGCTGTCAAGGAAGGCGTGAACAAGGCCGAGGCCGAAGATATCAAGAAGAAGATCGAAGAAGCCGGCGGCACCGTCGAGCTGAAGTAATCGCACGATTACACTCGATCTCCTCGAGAGATCACCAGAAAGGCGGCTCCTTGCGGGGCCGCCTTTTTCTGTATCGAGGCAGAGACGCTGCCTGCCGGAAACGATGCCGCCGCACTCCTCGCCAATGTCGTCGCGACAGGTGCGATCCAGTCAGTGCCCAACAAAAGGCGCATAGGCCCGGTCGAGCTTAGACGTTCACTTCGCGCCATTCCCCCGGCGCGATCCCTTCGAGTGTCCAGTCCCCCACCCGCCAGCGCACCAGACGCAGCGTCGGCAGGCCGACGGCTGCCGTCATCCGCCTGACCTGCCGGTTGCGGCCTTCGGTTATGGTCAGCGACAGCCAGCAATCGGGCACGGACTTGCGATAGCGCACCGGCGGATCACGCGGCCAAAGGGCGGGCGGCGCAATCGCCTCTGCCCTCGCCGGGCGAGTTATCCCGTCCTTGAGGAGGACGCCATTGCGCAAGCTCGTCAGCGCCGCTTCGCTCGCTTCTCCTTCGATCTGCACGAGATAGGTCTTGGCCAGCTTGTGCTTCGGATCGGCGATGCGCGCCTGCAGGCGCCCGTCATCGGTAAGCAGCAGCAACCCTTCGCTGTCGCGGTCCAATCTTCCCGCAGGGTAAAAGCCGGGCAGCTCGATGTAGTCCGACAGCGTCGAGCGCTCCGAGCCCGCATTGCCCTTGTCTGTGAACTGGCTGAGCACGCCCCACGGCTTGTTGAAGAGGATCAAGCGGGCCATCGCCCCGCTTAGCCGGTTTCCACCGTCCGGCGATAGAGGTGCCATGTTGCGTGACCAAGCACCGGCAGCAGCACCAGCAGGCCGAGGAACAGCGGCAACATGGCGAGGAACAGCGTCACCGCGATCACAAAGGCCCAGACGCGCAGTACCAGCCGGTTGGCGCGCAAAGCCCGCATCGAGGTGATGATGGCGGTAATGAAATCGACATCGCGATCGACCAGCATCGGCAGACTGAACAGGGTCACAGCGTAGAAGGCGTAAGCGATCAGGGCGCCGACCGCACCGCCGACAAGCAGCATCGCGATTCCCGCCTCGGTGCGGAACACCTCCAGCGATTCCGAGCCAATGCCGGATTCGGCCATGAACACCGCAAAGATAGTGTGGGCAATGATGATCCAGAAGCTGAGACCGACGAAGATGATCCCGCCCATCAGGATCAGTTGCTCGTCACCGCGACCGCGCAATGCCCCCAGCACCGCGCCCCAGGTCACCGGCAGGCCTGCCTCGCGCCGGCGGCTAACCTCGTATAACCCGACTGCGGCAAAGGGCGCGAACAGCGGAAAGGCAGCTGCCGAAGGGATCAGCCAGACTGCCTCGCCACGGATCAGCAGTGCATGGCTGAGCGCCAGCCCCGCGATGACATAGATCGCGCCGAAGAACAGGCCATGGGCCGGACAGGCCCGGAAATCGGCCCAGCCTTCAGCAAGTGCCGCGCGGAGATCGCGCAGCGAAAGTTCGCGCAGGGCCGATTGCCCGTTTGCAGCATGAACTTCTCCGACCATGGCTCCCCTCCCAGTCGAATTTGCCCGAAAGTTGCCTCAAGATCGTCGGCGTATCAAGCCATCACTGCTTCCAGTTCAACCGCAAGCCCATCATGTCGATGCCCGGGGTCTGTTCGCCAAAGATCATGGCATGGCTGACATGCATCTAGCTGGCCTCCACCGAAAGCTTGCCGGTCGCGCGCCAGCCAAGGCCCAGCTCGGGTTCGAACAGCACCCGGCTGCCCAATCCCCGGTCGCGACCATTGGCCGGATCGGCCCGGTGCGTGTCGCCATCGTGGAAGACAATGGCGACGGCAGGCCGCAGATAGAGTCGGCCCTTGCCAAGGGTCCAGCTCAGCCCCGCACCGGCAAACGAGGTATCGCCCGAGGTATTGACCGAGGCGATGACATAGGGTGCGGGCCTGCCGATCGCCTTCCAGCGCTCGATCGGTTTGAAACGATAGCCCACCGCAATGTCCGAGCCCTCCTCGGCGACCTTGAGCGTGAGCAGCGTATCGACTTCGTGCGCATAGAGCCCGGCAAACAGTTCGTCGGCCTGTGCAGGGGCAAGCGGCAACAGTGCGGCGAAAAGCGCCAGCAGGCGGCATACGGTCCTCATCGCAAATGCATGTGCCTGAAATGGACGAGCAAGTCGTTTACGGGCCGAGCCTAAAACGGCGCTGTCCCGGCTTCGCACACCACGGGTTGCAATCGTCAACGCCGCTCGGCCCCTATCGCGCCAACCCGGACACGCCTAAGGGCTGTGCATGAGCGCGCCCGACACCCCGGCAACGATGCGCGGCGAAATAGCCGCCAATGCCCGGCTCGCCTGGCCATTGGCGCTCGCGAACGTGCTGCAGATGCTGGTTCACGCCATCGACGTGATTTTCGTCGCGCAATTGGGGCAACAGGCTCTCGCTGCGGCAACGCTGGGCATCTCGTACTACTGGCTGGTCAATTACGGGCTTGTCGGAGTGGTCAGTGCTGTGGCCCCGTTTGTCGCCGCCGACCTTGGCAGGCGAAAGAACCCGGTGCGCGAGGTGCGCCGCGCGATGCGCATGGCAATGTGGCTGGCAGTGGCGGGCGGCACGCTCGGCATGGGGCTGGCCGCGCTTGGCGGGCCATTCTACCGCCTGACCGGGCAGGACCCGGCGATCGCGCCGCAGGCTGCCGCCTTCCTCGCGCTCATTTCGCTCAGCATGATCCCGACACAGCTTACCACGGCGCTACGCATCTTCGTGTCGGTCATGGGCAGGCCGATCTTCGCCACCTTCATCACTGGGCTGGC
>JAURNJ010000308.1 GCA_030830245.1 Novosphingobium sp.
GAGGCCAAGCCCCGTGCCCTTGTCGCGGGTCGTGACATATGGCTCAACGATGCGGTCGCGGTCCTGCGGCAGGCCGATCCCGTTGTCAGTAACCGAAACGACGATGCGATCATCCGCAGCGCGCAGGGACACGGCGATCCTGCCCGTGTAGTCGCCGCCCTCATCCTTCGCGCGTGTCTCGACTGCCTCGACCGCATTTTTGAGGACATTGGTCATGGCCTGGCCGAACTGGTGCCGGTCGCACGCAATGGTGTCGACCGCGTCGCTGGCCTCGAAGGCAAATGCGATATCCGGCCTCGATACTTCCTGAAGGAACAGGGCCTGCCGAGTGAGTGCAACCACGTCCTCGCTGCGGAACAGCGGCTTGGGCAAACGCGCGAAGGAGGAAAACTCGTCGACCATTTTCCTGAGGTCGCCGACCTGCCGAATGATGGTGCTGGTCAGTTCCTCGAACAGTTCGGGCTTGTCCTCGATCTGCTTGCGGTATCGGCGGCTGAGCCGTTCTGTCGCGAGCTGGATCGGCGTCAGCGGGTTCTTGATTTCGTGCGCGATGCGCTGCGCAACATCCGACCAGGCAGCCTGCCGCTGGTCCACCAGCTGGCGGGTGATGTCCTCGAATGTGATGACGTGGCCTGTGCGATCGCGCGTGATCTTGACCGCTAGCGTCAGGAACTCGCCTGCCTTGCCATATTGCAGGATGCCGCCTGGCGCATCCTTTTCGGCCATGGCGGCCAGTTGCGGCGCGATATCTGCAAAGCCGATGCCGACAGGCCCCGGCGCGTCGCGATCGAGAAGCAGCTTTTGCGCGGTGCTGTTCATGAGCAGGACGTTGCCTGCATCATCGAGCGAGACGATGCCGGCGGAGACGGATTCGAGCACGGCTTCCATGAAGGCGCGGCGCTCCTGGAGCTGACGGTTTGCGTTGACCAGCGCCTTGGTCTGCCCCTCGATCTGCTCCGTCATGCGGTTGAAGGCGCGGTTGAGCAGGCCGATCTCGTCAAGCCCCCTGCGACCCTCGATACGAAGCGAGAAATTGCCCGCGCCAACTCCACGTGCGGCGTCCACCAGCTGGTAGACAGGCTGCACCTGCCGATCGGCAAAGCGCAGCGCGAACCATACCGAAAGACCGACCAGTGCCAGTGAGATGACGAAAAGCGCGATATTGAAACGCAGCTGAAGCACCCGCGCGCGGCTCGTCAACACCTGGTAGGCCTGGACGATATTCTGCGCCCGCTGGCCCTGACTGAAAGCGAGAAGGTCAGAACTTCGCGCCGCGTAAAGGTAGATGCCAGCGCGCAGGTCTATCGGGATGACTGCTTCGATCCGGTTGGCATCGGCATTGACGACAAGCAGTTCGTCTCCGCTCTGCAACCGCTTGATCACGTCGGGGCTGATCCAGGCGGAGGAACTGTTGCCTTCCGGATCGACGATGGCCGCCGTGCGCAGCTTGCCGTCCTCTCCCGATTGCAGGATCGCCGAAGCCGTCAGTTTGCGGTTCACCACCTGATAGGAATAGAATTCGGCGAAATCGGGGCTGGTGATCGGCTGCTGGCTGAGAAAATTGCCCAGGTCCTCTGCCATGGCGACCGATTCATAACCGACGTCGCGCTGCGCCTGTTCATAATAGCCGCGCGCGAGCTTGTTTGCGTTCTCGAGCAGGCCGCGCGAACTGTCGGAGAACCAGAATTCGACGCCGGACTGGAACAGCAACGAGGCGAAAACCACCACTAGCAGGGTCGGCACGGCTGCAATCAAGGAGAAAATAAACACAAGGCGGACGTGGAGGCCGCCTGCCCCGCCCATGTATTGTTGGGTCCGGCGCAAGGCGATGCGCCGTCCGAGCAAAACGAGAATTGCCATGGCCGGCACCAGCGTGCCGACAAGCAGCGACGCGGTAAGGTTTGAGGAAACCAGCTCGCCGCCCTCGCCCGGAGAACTGAGAACCAGCCATGTCACTCCGGTCATTACCACGAACGCGATGACCGAGACGATCTCGATCAGTTCGAACAGGTTTGCCCGGCGCGCCGCGACTTTCGCCCGGCGCCACCACCGGGGTTGCTCGCGGCGGGTGGGGATCGCGGGATGCTCCATCGTTGCAGGATTACAACAGCAGTGTTGCCGAACTGCAAGGGAATTCGCGCTTGGGCGTCCTATTGTCTTGAAGAAAACCGGTCAGGACCAAGTTCCAGCTCGCTCAGCCGTTTGCGCAGCGTGTTGCGGTTGATTCCCAGCAGGCTGGCCGCGCGCAGCTGGTTTCCGCCGGTTTCGCTCAAGACTGCGGCAAACAATGGTCGCTCCAGCGCTGCGACAGCTTCATCGTAGATGGTTCCGTCGGGTGGCCGCTCGACTTCGAGCCACAGCCGCACCGCGCTTGCCAGATCCGGGCCCTGTCCGGCAGGTGCGCTCGCGTCCAGCGGTTCGGACTCGAGCATGTCGGCCACCGTGGCGGCATCGATCCGGTTGTCGCGGGCGAGCAATGCCAGTCGATAGATGAAGTTCCGAAGTTCGCGCACGTTACCGCGCCACGTCTGGCGCGAAAGCAGATCGGCGGCATCCTCGCTCAGCGTCCGGCGAGGCAGGCCCTCACCCGCAGCCTGGATCAGGAAATGCCGCGCCAGGGCCTCGATGTCCTCGGGCCTGTCGCGCAGCGGCGGCATCTGGATTGGTACGACATTCAGCCGGTAGTAAAGGTCTTCGCGGAACAGACCTGCCGCGATCTGCGGCTTGAGGTCCTTGTTGGTCGCAGCGATGATGCGGACATCGGTGCGCACTTCCTCGCGCCCGCCTACGCGCCGGATCGAGCCCGATTGCAGGGTGCGCAGCAGCCGGGTCTGCGCCTGCATAGGCATGTCCCCGATCTCGTCGAGAAACAGGGTTCCCCCTGCCGCTTGTTCGAACTTGCCGATATGGCGCGCGACCGCGCCCGTGAATGCGCCCTTTTCGTGGCCGAACAGCTCGCTTTCGATCAGTTCTGCTGGAATCGCAGCAGTGTTCACTGCAACGAAAGGCCCGGTGCGACGGTCGCCAAGCTCGTGGATCGCTTCGGCTACCAGTTCCTTGCCGGTGCCCGATTCACCGAGGATGAGAACGGTAAGGTCATTGCGCAGCACCCGACTGATCATTCGGAACACTGCCTGCATGGCCTGACTGCGACCGACGAGCGGCATGCCGTCGCCCAGTTGCCCGTCCTCGCCCGTTGTAACGCTCGTGCCGCGCGCTCCGGCTGCCTGCCGCACGGTCCGCACCAGCTCGTCGATGTCGAAGGGCTTTGGAAAGTATTCGAACGCGCCCGTGTCGCTCGCACGTACTGCTGTATCGAGCGTGTTCTGCGCCGAAAGGATCACGACCGGAAGATCGGGATGGCTCTGCCGGACGGCAGCCAGGCTCTCGATGCCGTCGCCATCGGGCAGCATGACATCGGTAACCAATACAGACACGTCGCCATCGAACAGCAGGCGGTCACGCTGCGCAAGGGTGTCGCAATGGACGACGCTCAACCCCTCGTCTTCCAGCGCTGCCGTGATGACCAGCGCGATCGAGGGATCATCTTCGACCAGCAGGACAGTCACGACACGCTCTCCCCGGTGCGACCGGCGCCGCGGCGTTCTCGGGCCAGCGGCAGATGGATACGGAAATGGGTGAGCCCCAGCGTCTCGTCACGCTCGTGGCTGATCCGTCCGTTCATGTCCCGCACCAGCTTTCGCACCACGGCAAGACCAAGACCATGGCCGCTTTTCTTGCTGGTGACGAACGGCTCGAACAGGTGCTCGCGCATCGAGACCGGCACGCCCGGTCCATTGTCGCTGATGCGGATTTCGACCGGCAGGCGGACCGGGGCGCCGCTGTCTGGCGAATTGAGCTGCAAGCCGCTGGAAAAGCGCGTGCGCACCCAGATCGTTGCGTCGGCCTGACCGGCGCAGGCCTCGCGCGCATTGGCGAGGAGATTGAGCAGCACCTGCACCAGTCCGTCAGGTTCGCCCAGCACTGGCGGCAGAGAGGGGTCGAATTCCTCGCGAATGGCGATTGCCCCCTGGCCGTCCGGATTGCCTGCCTCGATCACGGCGATGGCCCGACGCACGATCTCGTGC
>JAURNJ010000309.1 GCA_030830245.1 Novosphingobium sp.
CCGGTTCGACTTGGCGACCGTCGCCAAGTTGGCTGGCGTCGATGCCGCCGAACTCGAACAGCTGTGGAGCGCCATAGCCAAGGCGGGGCGGATCGCCTTTCCCACCGGCTCGGGCCTGACCTTCGGCCCGCATGCGCTTGTGTCGGAACTGCTGCGCTGGGCGCTTCTGGTGCTCACCGATTCGCTCGAAAATCCCGGAGGGATGTGGTTCGATCCGGGCTGGTTCGACAGGTTCGAAACACGCGAGCAATGGTCGCCCGCGCCCGATGGCGGCCGGACTTACGCTCCTCCCGGTTCCCGGCCCGACCTGCCGCGCATCAATGGCGACATTCCCGAGGCCGCGCTCGCGGACGAAATCGAACATGGGCCGCTGCGTGGCCTGATACTTGTCGGCGCCAGCCCACTGACTGCTGTTCCCGACCCGGACCGGTTGAAGAAGGCAATGGGCACGCTCGAAGTGCCCGCCGTGGGCGACATCATCCCGACCGTGCTCACCGAAATGGCGAGCCACGTCTTCCCGCTCACCAACCAGCTTGAGCGGGTGGACCTGTGGACTGTCAACGAGGTGATCGGCGCGGCCTGTCCGCAACTGGTCCGCCCGGTCGTGGATGCTCCGTTCGCACGCAGGTCGTCGGTTCACCTGTTCGCGCAACTGGCCCGGCGGCTTGGCGCGCTCGAAATGGTGACAGGTGGCCTTGATCCGGACCAGGCCAGCGACGAGGATGTGCTGGAGGCATGGATGGGCCGCGCCCGCCATTCCATCGAGGAACTGCGCGAGGCGCTGCCATATGGGATTGCCTATGACCGCAAGGTGGCCTGGGCGCTGGAACGGGCCGTGCCTGAAGGCAAGTGGCGCATTGCTCCCGATGTGCTGCTGGAACGGCTGCCGCGCCTGCTCGCTGATCAATCGGCCAGAGCCGAAGCCTATCCACTGCTACTGACCAGCGGACGACAGATCAGGCGCGTAAATTCCATGGAGAACACCCGGCGTCCACGCGATGGCGAAGCGCCGAACCTGCGCCTTTCACCAGGCGATGCTGCGCGATACGGCATCGCCGAGGGCGAGACAGTGACCGTTCGCAGGGCCAATGGATCGCTCGGCGCACGCGCGGCCATCGACGGGCGGCTGAGGCCCGGCGTTGCCTCGCTCCCGCACGGCTGGCATGAGACGAACACCGGCCACCTGACCGATGCAAATCGCATCGACCCGCAGACCGGGCAGCCGCAGATGACCGCGATCCCGGTTTGCGTCGAACCCGCAGTGGCAGCAGTTTCCTAGCCAATCAACGAAGCAGCGACACATGGATAGAACCGATGCAGTCGTTATCGGCGCCGGCGTGGTCGGCCTCGCGATTGCGCGCGCGCTGGCCATGGCAGGCAGGTCCGTCGTCATCCTTGAAAAGGAAGCTGTACCGGGAAGCGGTGTTTCCTCCCGCAGCAGCGAGGTGATCCACGCTGGGCTGCACTATCCGGCAGGCTCGCTCAAGGAACGGCTGTGCATCGCGGGCAAGCATCTGCTCTACGCATATTGCGAAAGCCGCAAAGTGGGTCACAAGCGGCTCGGCAAGCTGACCATTGCCAGCACCGAAAACGAAATTGCCCGACTGGAAGCCATCGCCGCTCATGCTCGGCGGGCTGGTGCCGACGAAGGGCTGGTAATGCTTTCCTGCGCAGAGGCAAGGGCAATCGAACCTGCGCTGGAATGCGCGGCGGCGCTGCTTTCTCCTTCGAGCGGCATCATCGATTCGGCGGGGCTGATCCTCTCGCTGCTCGGCGAGGCCGAAGACCATGGCGCGGTCCTGGCGCGCAACACGCCGGTCACGCGGATCGTGCGGCAAGGCGGCCTGTGGCGCGTCGAATCCGATGACATGGCAATTGGTTGCTCGCTGTTGGTCAACGCGGCGGGGCTGGATGCGCAGCACGTCGCTGGCCTGATCGAGGGCTTCGATGCGGAGTCGATCCCGCCGCTCCACCTCGCCAAGGGCAGCTATTTCGCCTGCGCGGGCAAGGTGCCATTCTCGCGCCTGATCTATCCGCTGCCGATCACTGGCGGGCTTGGCGTCCACCTCACGCTCGACATGGGCGGACAGGCGCGTTTCGGTCCCGATGTCGAATGGGTGGAGGAGCAGGACTACTCGGTCGATCCGGTACGCCGCGAAGAGTTTGCGCAGGCTGCAAGGCGCATCTGGAGCGATCTCGACCCGGAGCGTCTGACCCCCGCCTATGCCGGAATCCGACCGAACATTGGCGGGCCGCAAGCAGCGTAGATGGCGGATTTCCGCATCGACGGGCCGGACAGGCACGGGCATCGTGGCCTCGTCTGCCTGTTCGGGATCGATTCACCCGGGCTTACGTCAAGCCTTGCGATCGGCGAGCACGTTGCCCGGCTATTGGTCTGAGCCGAGCAGTTCCAGCAAGGTCCGGTTGAACGGCTCGGGCCGCTCGTACATCGCCCAGTGCCCAGCGTCTGCCACCACGCGAAAGCGGATGTCGGGCTTGACCGAGCGGATCGCCGCTTCCTGCAAGGCCGGATCGGGGTGCGGACTGTCAAGCTCGCCCCAGATTGCATCGACCGGGCACTGCACTTGCGGCAGGATCTTGATCAGCCGGTCCGGAACCACCAGCATGCCCGGATCGACGCGCATCTTGCGGCCATTGGCAAGCAGTTGCCAGATCGCGGCATCGTCCACCGATTCCCGGTATTTCAGCATCATGCCGGTGAGGTTGAGCGTCAGCCGCTCCATCAGGTCATCGCCCGTAAGGCCCTTGATCGACCTTATGGAATCGCCCCCATAGGGCGTATCGAGGCCACCGGTATCGACCAGCACCAGCTGCCGAACGACTTCGGGATGAAAGGCGGCAAGATGGGCAAAACACACCCCGCCGAACGAAAAACCGACGAGACGGACCTGCTTTTCGCCCACAATCTGCTTGAGACCCTTGGCCAATGCCGCCGAAATGCCTTCGTGATCGTGGCTGGCGGGGAAGGCCGAATCGCCGCAACCGGGTACGTCGCAGGCCATGACCATGTAGTGGCGCGAAAGCTCCGGGATATTGCGCAACCAGTGTTGCCAGCCGCCGCCGGCGCCATGGGCCAGCGCCACCGGCTCTCCCTCACCCCACACGCGCCAGACCATGGTGCCCTCGCCACAGGGAGTCTCGATCCGGCGCGCCCTGGCATCGAGCGCAGTCACCTCTTCGGGAATCTTGGCGGCGATGTCGGCTGGTCCAAATGTCATTGCTGCCCCGTTTGCTCCTGCTTGAGTTGACCTGCCCGGCCTTTTCGGCAAATCGCCGCTCTGTCAATCGGCAGCACGGAGAGTTCCTTGCCCGCAGAGCAGTCCGCCTTCCCGCAGTTCCCGCCCGGTTTCTGGCGACGGATCGTGCTGCATCCCGGCCAGGGCTGGATTGGCGGCGCTGTCGAGGACGACATGCACCACTTTCGCCTGCGCTTCGACTATGCCGACGGCGTGATCGTTGCGGCACAAAGCAACGCGGTGCGCCATCCCTGGACCGGTTGCGGCGGCGCGCCGGGGCACATCGTCGAACGCCTGACCGGCGAGAGGCTGGACGAGGTGGCGCAGCGCAATCCGGTCGAACACTGCACTCACCTGTTCGATCTCGCGGTGTTGATGGCGGCACACGCCGGGGACGATGAAGCCACCGTTTTCGACATGCAGGTTGCCGATCTGGTCGAGGGGCGGACAACCGCGACGCTGGCCCGCAACGGCGTGGAGCATTTGCGGATGTCTCTCGAAGGCACGGTGATTGCCTCGCCCGGGCCCTTTGCCGGGCTCGACCTCAAGAAGGTTTCGCAGTGGAAGCACGACTTCGACGCAGAGACCGCGGAATTGCTGACGATCCTGCGCCGCGCGGTTTATGTGTCGGGAGCGCGTCGATACAAGATGCGGCCCGGCATCGAAGGCCCGCAGTCGCCGCTGGCGAAGCACGCGCCGTGCTACAACTATCGCTCGCCAGTGGTGGAGGAGACCCGCTCGATCTACGAGGTGCGCGATTTCTCCGAGCCGGGGCTGGAGCCGCTTCAAGGCCTGGACTTCGCGGGCGATTTCATCGCACCCGCCTGACCGGTGAGTTCGCCCAAATCCTCCAACACATCAACATCGGCGCTCGTCTGGTCGATCGCCCTGCCCGCCATGCTCACCAATATGGCGACCGCGCTGTTCGGCCTTGCGGACATGTGGGTGATTGGCAGGCTGGGCGATGCCAGCGCGCAGGGCGGCGTCGAGCTGGGCGCCAAGTTCCTCATGGTGCTGGTCGTCTTCAACTTCCTGCGCACTGGCACGATAGCGATGACCGCGCAGGCGGCGGGACGCGGAGACCCTGCGGAACAGGCAGCCGCGCTGACCCGTTCGCTGGCGGTGGCGGCGCTAATCGGGTTGGCACTTCTGGCGGCAAGGCCTTGTGCAATCGATAACGGCTTGGCCATGCTGGAGGCGCAAGGAGAAGTTGCCCGGCACTCGCGCACCTATGTTGATATCCGCTACTGGGCCGCGCCCGCCTGGCTGGCCAACGCCGTGCTGACCGGCTGGCTGATCGGCCAGCGGCGGGTACGCGCGGTCCTGGCGGTCGAGATCGCTGCCAATCTCGTCCACATCGGCCTGGATGTGCTGTTTGTGCTGGGCTTGGGCTGGGGCGTTTCTGGCGTCGCGGTCGCAACCGTCAGTTCCGAGGCGCTGAAGCTTCTCCTGCTAGCGGTCTTCGTGATGCGGGTCCCCGCCTCGCGACTGGCTTGGGAGAGCCTTCGCCATGCAGCGACCTGGGAGCGTTCCGCGCTCGGCCGATTGCTGGCGATGAACCGCGACCTGTTCCTGCGCACTCTCCTGCTGACGGCGGCGATCATGCTCTTCGCACGAGCTGGCGCACAGCAGGGACCAGCCGTGCTGGCGGCAAATGGCGTGCTGTTCCAGATGTTCATGCTTTCGACCTTGCTGCTCGACGGCTTCGAAAGCTCGAGCCAAGTGCTGTGCGGCGAGGCGCGTGGCGCTGGAGATCGGGCGCGGTTCGTGCGGGTCGTGCGGGTCACACTGGCGTGGGGCATGGCTTCGGGGATCGCGATCAGCCTCGCCTACGCCTTTGTTGGCGAGCCGTTTGCCGCCAGTTTCAGCACGGATGCTTCGGTGGTCAGCGCAACCGCAGACTATCTGTGGTGGGTCGTGCTGCTGCCGTTGCTCGGCGTGGTTTCCTTCGTGCTCGACGGCGTGTTCGTCGGCGCCGGTTGGACGCGGGCGATGCTGCTGACCATGGCGCTGGCGATGGCGATCTACTGCGCCATGATCTTCGCACCGTCGGCGCTTGCCAACGACGGGCTATGGCTCGCCTTCAGCGTTCTGTTCGTGACGCGCGCGGCGGGCCAACTGGCGGTGATGCCGCACCTGATCCGCACAAGCTTCAGTTCTTCCTGAAAATCACCGTCAGGTTGTTGGCCGGCATTTCGACCACACGCGCAAGGTCGAGGCCATTTGCCGCGGCGCATTCGACAACATCCTCCAGCAAGCGCAGACCCCAGCGTGGATCCCGCGCCTTCAGACTTTCGTCGAACGCGGCGTTGCTTGGCTCCAGCGGCAAACCGGCGCGGCGATATGGGCCGTAGAGGATCAACGGCGCCCCCGACCACAGTAAGCGCCCCGCCCCGCGCATCAGGCCCTCGGTCGCCGCCCAGGGGCTGATGTGGATCATGTTAATGCAGACCATCGCGTCTGCCCGGATGACCGGCCACGCATCGCTTGCCGCATCCAGTTCGAGCGGGGCGAGCAGGTTTGCCGAGCCTTCGCTTTCCCGCCAAGCCGCGATCGAGGCCCGCGCTTCCGGCGATGGATCGGTCGGCTGCCACGACAGGTGCGGCAGGGCGGTGGCGAAGTGGACAGCATGTTCGCCAGTGCCGCTCGCCACTTCGAGGACTGTGCTGCTTTCGGGCAGCTCCTCGCGCAACACGGCAAGGATCGGCTCGCGATTGCGCGCGGTCGCAGGCGCGAACTGGCGCGCGTCGTCAGAGCGACTTGGCATGATCGAGCCAATGTTGCGCAGTGGAGGCGATGAACTCGGAATGGGCGTTTCCCTGTCCGGCGGCACGCATCAGCGCCGTGTCCTTGTGCAGCAACGGAGCTGGCCGGGGACCAGTCATCAGCGGGAACAGTGACAAGCCGTTGCTCTGCGCAGCGCCATTCATCAGCACCTCGTGAAGCTGCGCACGGTCCAGCCCGAACTCATCGCCAAGCTCCATCGCCGCGCGGGCAAGACCCAGATTGGCGGCGAGCAGCGAATTGCAGATGATCTTGGCGCGCTCCCCCGCCCCGGCTGAGCCGAGATGCACGATCAGCCTGCCGAACGATTCTAGCAAGGGCCGCGCCGCCGCAACCGCTTGCGCCGTTCCCCCGCACATGACGACGAGCCTGCCTGAGGCCGCATCATCCGGGCTACCATCGACCGGAGCATCGCAGAACAGGATGCCGCGTTCGGCACACCGCGCCTCCAGCACTTCGCAACTTGCAGGCGCGATGGTCGCATGAATGGCCAGGACGCTGCCGGATCGCATCGCCGGGATGAGCTGGTCGCAGACCTCCGCGACGGCCGCGTCGTCGAGCACGCAGATGCCTACATAGTCGCAGGCAGCGCCCAGTTCAGCAACGCTGGCCGCAACATTGGCGCCCGCGGTTGCAAGGCCCTGCACCTTTTCCGCCCGGCGGGCCCAGACAGTCAGGTGAAACCCGGCAGCGTGAATACGCCGCGCCATCGGTTCGCCAATGCTGCCCAACCCGATGAACCCGACATTCTGCATATTCATGCTCACCCGGCCGTAATCCCCGCATCGATGTTGATGCACGCGCCATGGAAACCGCGCCCGGCAGGGCTGGCGAGCAGCGCGATCATGTCGGCAACGTCCTCCACCTCGACCATGCCGCGCAGGCCCATGTAGCGGCTCATCAGCTCCATGTCGGGACTGTCGGGAAACGACATTTCCGCGCCGATGTTGGTCGCCATGCCGCCCGGCCCCACCGCGTTGATCCGGATCGGCTGGCGGGTATATTCCATGGCAAGCGCCTTGGTCATGCCGAGCAGGCCGAACTTGCTCGAGCAATAGGCCACCGCGTAGGCTTCGCCGATATAGGCCGCCGAACTGGCGACGTTGACTATCGCCCCCTCGCTTTGCAGCAGGTGCGGGATAGCCGCCTGCGAGAGCAGGAATGGCGCGGTTAGGTTCACCGCAATGATCTTGTCCCAGTCCGCTCGGGGCATTTCGTGCGCATGAGCCATGCGGATGATGCCCGCGACATTGCAGAGGGCATCGAGCCGTCCAAAGTGAGCCACTGCCGCATCCACCGCTGGGCGGCACTGTTCGGAATCGGAAAGGTCGGCCTGCCGGGAAAGCACCTGCACTCCTTCCGCCTCGACCTGTGCGGCTGTTTCCCTCAGGCCCGCCTCGTTGAAATCGACCAGGCACAGGTCCGCACCGCACCGCGCCAGCTTCAGCGCGGTAGCCTTGCCGAGGCCCGATGCCGCGCCGGTCACAAGCGCGACCTTTCCGCTCATATCGATTGCGATGGACATGTCTGCTCCCTATCCGTCATCTGATGCGCAGGGCCTATCGGCGACGCGGGGAGAGAGCAACCATGCTGAAGCTGACATTCCTGATGAAGCGCAAGGAAGGGATGTCTCCCGAGGAGTTCAGGGATTACTACGAGAACCACCATGCTCCGCTGGCGGCAACGCTTTGCCCGCATCTCGTCCACTGCACCCGCACCTACATCACCGACTGGCAGCCACTGGCCCGCTCTGCGCAGTTGCCAGAGCCCGGCTTCGACTGCATTACCGAGTGCTGGTACGACGTCGAAGGCACATGGGAAGACCGCAAGCTGGACTTGCTGCCCGCCGATGTGTTCAGGCAGCTTGCCGCCGACGAGGAGAACTTCCTCGACCGCAGGGCAAATCGCCTGCTGATGACGAGCGAGGAAGTGAGCGATCCGGCAACGCTGCTCGGCAATCGCAGCTAACGAACAAGACAAGAGGACGAGGATAATGGCAAACAGCGGCAAAGTGGTGAAGATCGGCGGCGGCACCGCCTTCGGCTTCGACAGCTTCTATGGGCACCAGCCCCTGATCGACGCGGGCTGCGATTATATCGTCTATGACTGCCTCGCCGAACTGACGCTCGCCTCGCTGTCGAGCGACACCCAGACCAACCCGGATGGCTACATCGCTTCGTTCCTACGCGACATCACGCCCTACCTGCGCGAGATGCTGGCCAAGGGCTGCAAGATCGTCACCAACTGGGGCGGGCTCAATCCCCACGGTGCGGCTGAAGCCATGCGCAAGGTGCTGGCCGAGCAGGGCCTCACCGCGAAGATCGGCGTCGTCACCGGTGATGACATGCGCGGCCGTATTCCCGAATTCCAGGCCAAGGGCCTGAAGGAAATGTTCAGCGGCGAGCCCCTGCCCGACGACGTCGAGTTCACCGCGATGAACGCCTATTTCGGCGGCTTTCCCATCGCCGCACTGCTCGCCGAGGGTGCGGACATCGTGCTGACCGGGCGCGTCGTCGACTCAGCGTTGGCGCTCGGCCCGCTGATCCACGAATTCGGCTGGACGCCGGACGATTTCGACCTGCTGGCCGCAGGCACCCTGATCGGCCACCTCACCGAATGTTCGACGCAGGTGACGGGCGGCACTTTCACTGATTGGGAGCTGGTGCCCGACCCTGCCAATATCGGCAATCCGATTGCCGAATGCCGCGCCGATGGCAGCTTCGTTCTGACCAAGCCCGATGGTACCGGCGGGCTGGTTTCGGTCGGCACGGTCGCCGAGCAGATGATCTACGAGGTCAGCGATCCGCAGGCCTATATCGTGCCCGACGCAGTTTGCGATTTCAGCGAAGTGGTGATGACCCCGGACGGCGAGAACCGCGTGCTGGTGACGAACTGCAAGGGCTATGCCGCGACCGAAAGCTACAAGGTCTGCGCCACCTATTCGCAGGGCTGGAAGGCGACCGCGCTTCAGCCGATCGTCGGCATCAATGCGCCCCAGAAAGCGCAGCGGCAGGCAGACGCGCTATTCGAGCGGACCAACAAGATCCTGCGCGACCGCAACGCCAAGCCGCTGAACGATACCCATGTCGAGATCGTCGGCGCGGAGTCGAGCTATGGCCCCCGCTCGAACGGGCAAGGCTCGCGCGAGGTGGTGGCGATGATTTCGGTCACGCACGACGAGCCGGAAGGCTGCGGCGTGTTCCTGCGCGAACAGGCGAGCAGCATTTCCTCGATGTCGCCGGGCACTTCGGTGAGCCTGGGCATGATGTCGGCACCGCCGCGCCCGCTGATGCGCGTGTTCCTGTTCCTGGTGAAGAAGGCGGATTTCACCCCGGAAATCTGGCTCGACGGCAAGCAGCTTGCCTTCTCGTCGCAGCCCTCGCGCTGGTTCACGCCCGACATGATCGTGCGCCCGGCAGAGCCCGCCCGGCCGAGCGACGCCGAGGTAGACCTCACCGTGCCGCTGATCCGCCTTGCCTGGGCGCGCAGCGGCGACAAGGGCAACCTGTTCAACGTCGGTGTATTCGCGCGCGAGCCGCGCTTTGCCCCCTATATCGCCGCCGCGCTTTCCGCCGAGGTGGTTGGCGACTGGTATGCGCACCTCATCAGCGACACCGATCCCAGGATCGACCGCTTCGTCCTGCCCGGCACCCACGGCCTCAATTTCGTGGTCAACAATTCGCTGCAGGGCGGCGGATCGATGTGCCTGCGGCTCGATCCGGTGGCGAAGTCGATGGGCCAGATGCTGCTCGAATATCCCGTGCCGGTGTCGCGCGAGATTGCCGAGCAATTGGGAGTGCTGGAGGCGGCCTAAGCGCTGGTCGCGGCTTCGGCCTCGAACATCTTTTCCACCTCGACCTTGCGGATCTTGCCAGAGGCGGTGAGCGGGAAGCTTTCCAGCGCGAGCCAGGCGCGCGGCACCTTGAAGTGGGCAAGGCCCTTGGCGGCGAATTCCTCCATCGCCGCCTGATCAATCACGGCGCCCTCGCGCAGGACGAGTGCGCAAGCCACGGTCTGGCCCCAGCGTTCGTCAGGCACCCCGACGACGGCGAGCGAGACGATATCGGGGTGTTCGAGCAGGTAGTCCTCGATCTCGGCGGGATAGATGTTCTCGCCGCCCCGGATGATGACCTCGCGGGTGCGGCCATGGATGCGCAGGTAGCCTTGCGCATCGAGCGATCCCAGATCGCCGGTGTGGAGGAACCCGTCGGGATCGATGGTCTTGGCCGTGGCCTCGGGCTGCCGGAAATAGCCGCTCATCACCATCGGGCCTCGCGCGCAGACCTCGCCCACTTCGCCCACTTTCAGCGTTTTGCCGGTGGCCACATCGACGATCTTCAGCTCGACTTGCGGCGCGGCGCGGCCTGATGTTTCCGCAGCGATCTCGGGCGGGTCCGAAGGCACCGAGGAAGTGATCATCACGCTTTCGGATTGGCCGAACACGACCAGAACTGGCGCGCCGAATTCGCGGTTCAGCCGCTCGATCAGCGGCTTGGGCACCGCCGCGCCGCCCGATCCGATCGAGCGGATGCAAAAGTCCTGCGGCTGGTAATCGGGATGTTCGCACAGCGCGATCAGCATGGTCGGCACGCCGCCGATCCGGGTCGCGCCTGTCTCGCGCATCAGCTTGAGGTATTCGTTGGTGTCGAACCTCTGCATCAGCACGTAGCACCCGCCGAACGCAACCGTTCCAAGCACGACGCTGAGAGCGCCGCCGACATGGTTGAGCGGACCGGCGTTGATCCACACGTCGGTCTCGTCGAAGTCCGCCGCGACCGAGCGCAGGTAGGCGGCGTTGAGCGCCTGGTAATGAGTCAGCGCCGCCCCCTTGGCCCGGCCCGTGGTGCCCGAAGTGAACTGGATGAGGAACAGGTCGTCCACCCCGACTTCCGGCATTGCCTTGCGCGGCGTCCCCCCGATCAGGGTAAACAGCTCTTCGAGCGGGAACACCCTGTCGGCCGGCAGAAGTTCGTGGGCCCGATCCATCAGGGAAACCCCGCGCGTGTCGTATCCGGCGAGCAGGACAGCCGGTACGGTCAGGTCCCGCGCATGCAGGCACTCGCGCTGCGACCAGGCGGGATTGAAGCCCGCCACCACAAGACCGGCGAGCGCGCAGGCATATTCGACCAGCACCCATTCCGCCGAATTCCGCGACCAGATGGCGATCCGATCCCCTTTATCCGCACGCTGGAGCAGCCACGATGCGACCAGTTCGGCCCGGTCGAGCATCTCGGCATAGGTGAACCGGCGAAGCTCGCCGTTCTCGCGCCAGATCAGCGCGTCCCGCTCGCCGAACCGCGCCGCCTTGTCGCGAAGACACTCGCCAATGGTCATGTCCAGCAATGGAACTGAAGTGTCGGGCGCAATGTATGCGAGGCCGGTGGCGGGATCGGGTTTACCGTCGAACATGTAGCGGCCCGGCGCGATTGAAACGGTTGCGAGTCATTTCGGCTATCTGAACCGCCGGAAAAACTCTCGCAAGTCCCCGACGATCAGGTCCGGCTTTTC
>JAURNJ010000032.1 GCA_030830245.1 Novosphingobium sp.
CAGAAACCGATCTTGACCGGCGCATAGCTGTCGAGCGCAGAGCGCCCTTTCGCGCCCGACGTGGCCTTGAATTCCGAACTCTCGCTGCTGTTGCTCACGGTCCTGCTCCCAATTGTCCGATCAGTCCGGCCACCTTGGCCTCTTGTCGTCTGAACCCTGCGTAATGGCTTAATTGCGATTCGTGCAGACCAAATCGCCGATCAACCGGGCCGCCATCCTGCGAAACCGATTGCGCCTGCGTGCCGCGATTGATAGGGGGGCGCACCTCATCACCAGAAGCACACCCTGGACGGCCCGATGGCGGGGTGGTGACGCAGCGGACTGCAAATCCGTATACGCCGGTTCGATTCCGGCTCGGGCCTCCAACCACATTGCGGCGCAAACGCGTATCCCGAATTGTCAGGCTGAAGTGGCGCAATTCCGCGCCACTTCGCGAGATCCGATCTCGAGAACCGCCAAGCTTCTCCTGTCCCCGATGCCGCTCAGTCAACGTCTACCCCAGCACCGAAAATCACGGGAATGCGCTGTCTCGCTGGTTATTCGCCCGGCCCGTCCAATTCCTTGCCGGTCAGCCTGACGACGTGCAGCAGGTTGGTCGAGCCCGGAGTGCCGAAGGGCACACCTGCCAGCGTGATCAGCCTCGAACCCGCCTTGCCGAAGTGGTGGCGCAGCGCCATGCGCTTGCACTTGGCGATCATCTCCTCGAAGCTGCCGATATCGCGCGTGGTGACGGCATGCGCGCCCCACAGCAGCGTCACACGCCGCGCGGTCTTTGCAGAAGGCGTCAGCACCAGCATTGGCGCGGACGGCCGTTCCCGCGCCACCCTTCGCGCGGTCGAGCCCGAGCCGGTGAAGACGATGACGCCATCGATCGGCAGCGTGTCGGCAATGCGCGCGCAGGAAAGGGCCAGCGCGTCAGCCGTAGTCGGATCGGGCGGGGTTTCGGCGATGTGGATGCGTTCGAGATAGGTCGGGTCGCCTTCGACCTGGCTGGCGATGCGGTCCATAATCGTCACCGCCTCGACCGGCCAGGCGCCGGCGGCCGTCTCGGCAGACAGCATCACCGCATCCGCACCGTCATAGACCGCGTTGGCGACGTCGGACACTTCGGCACGTGTCGGAGAAGGGCTCTCGATCATCGATTCGAGCATCTGGGTCGCCACCACCACGGGCTTGCCGGTCTTGCGCGCCGCCTCGATGATCCGCTTCTGCAGGGGCGGCACTTCCTCGGGATTGAGTTCGACACCGAGATCGCCGCGCGCGACCATGATGCCGTCCGCCAGTTCGATGATCTGGTCGAGCCCGCTGACCGCCGATGGCTTCTCGATCTTCGCCATCAGCGCGCCGTAACCACCCATCAGCTTGCGTGCCTCGGCAACGTCCTCCGGACGCTGCACGAAGGACAGGCCGATCCAGTCCGCCCCGTGCTCGATGGCGAAGGCGAGATCGCGGCGGTCCTTCTCGGTGAGCGCAGGGACCGGCACAAGCGCGTCGGGCACGTTGACGCCCTTGCGATCGGAAATCACGCCGCCGACTTCCACCGTGCAGACGAGCTTGTCCTTCTCCGCCTTCAGCACCCGCAATTGCAGCTTGCCGTCGTCGATCAGCAGGCGCTGGTCCTTTTCGAGAACATCGAACAGTTCAGGATGCGGCAGACAGACGCGGGTGGCATCGCCCGGCTTGCTGTCGCGGTCGAGCGTGAAGTGCGAGCCATGGCGGATCGTAACCTTGCCGCCCTTGAAGGCGCCGACCCTGAGCTTGGGGCCCTGCAGGTCGCAAAGCACGCCGATCGGGCGCTTCTTTTCCTTTTCGACCGCGCGGATCGCGGCGATGGTGCGCGCGTGGCCCTCATGATCGCCGTGGCTCATGTTGACGCGAAAGGCGTCGGCGCCCGCCTCGATCAGCCGGGCGATGGTTTCATGCGTGTCGCTGGCCGGACCCAGCGTTGCGAGAATCTTGACCCTGCGGCCGCGCCGGGCGCCCTTGCGGGGATGATGTTCGGGCAAATGAAGCTACCCCTTTCGAATTCGTGGCGATCTATGGCAAAGCACAAGCCACAAACCAAGGACGATTGGAGTGGATATGAACCAGACTGATTCCCTCGACGCGCTCGACGACGCTGTTGCCGCCGCAGCCTTCCGCCGTCTTGTCCGTCATTTGCGAAAGCGTCATGACGCTCAGAACATCGACCTCATGGGCTTGTCCGGCTTCTGCCGCAACTGCCTTGCCGACTGGATCCGCGATGCCGGCTTCGACGGCGACAAGATGCAAGCCCGCGCACTGATCCACGGCATGCCGTTCGACGAATGGAAGGCGAAATACCAGACCGAAGCGACGCCGGAGCAGATGGCACGGATGGAAGAAAGCCTGAAGAAGAACGGAGGGGCGCACTGATTCGCGCAGTCTCGCCCAAGTCACGCGCGCCCTCGAAGTTGACAGGTTTGCACTGTCCAGGGGGAAAACTGCGTTTTGGCGGCGGAAAGTGTCACCTTGTGCCGGGAAAGCGTCACCTTGCGCGGAGAATGTGTCACCTTGTGCGACTGACCTGTCACCTTGCGTGGAGGAAGTGTCACCTTACGCTAAAGGCATAAGCTTCGCGCAGGAGCACGCCGGATGTCCTGAACCTGTTGCGTCACGGACGGCAGGCTACAGTGCAACCAGGCCTGTAGGAAAATCCTTTGTGTCGGGGAATAATTCCCGCCTTCGCGCACTTTCACTGGCATCCCGGCTTCCCCGCGCATCCTTGCCTCGCTATCTGCCCCAGCAACCGATTCTCAACACACCGGAGATACCCAGATGGCCGATGCCGAGCCCACCGATGACCGCCTGCGCCTGCTGATCGAGCGCGTCGAACGCCTCGAAGAGGAAAAGAAGGGCATCGCCGACGATATCCGCGACGTCTATGCCGAGGCCAAGGCGGTCGGCTATGATAGCAAGATCATGCGCCAGATCGTGCGGCTGCGGAAAATGGCGCCCGACGACCGGCGCGAGATGGAAATGGTGCTGGATACCTACAAGGCGGCGCTGGGGCTGGGCTAGCACGCGGACCAAGGAGCGGTGAAACGGTGATCGAAGTCCGGCGGCTCGGTGAGAACGACATCGCCGCATTCCGGGCGATGAATGCGATCTTTGCCGAGGTCTTCGATATGCCGGAAGATTACGCTGCGGCACAGCCGGAGGATGCCTATGTCAGTGGCTGGCTCGCCGATCCGAACAATATCGCAATCCTTGCCGTCCAGGAGCGCGAACCGATCGGCGCTCTCGCCGGCTTCGTCCTCCCGAAATTCGAACAGGCGCGCAGCGAGCTCTATATCTACGACCTCGCTGTAGCCGAACGCGCCCGGCGGCGCGGCGTGGCGACCGCCATGATCGAAGAGATGCGCCGCATTGCCAGAGAGGTCGGCGCGTGGACCGTAGTCGTCCAGGCAGACGTTTTTCCCGAAGACGAGCCCGCAAGGGCGCTCTACCGCAAGCTGGCGAAAGAAGAGATCATGGCGCACCATTTCGATATCGCGCCTTAATGAATTGTCGCGCGGGCCAGCCTTCGCTAGGGCTGCC
>JAURNJ010000310.1 GCA_030830245.1 Novosphingobium sp.
CGCACGGTTGCCATCACTGCCAGCGAATTGGCCACCCAGTGAGCGCCGGGCATGGCAACGGTGTAGCAAATGCGCCTGTCGCCCATATCGACCGTAACCAGCGTGCCGCCGTCCGTTCCGGCAACCGCGTCGAGCAGGCGCACATCGGCATGGTCCGCCGATCCGAACGAGACGACTTGCGCGCCGCACCGCTGCGCCGCCTTGTTCAGGCGCTCAAAATGCGGGCTGTCAGCGGGGATGACGGCAGTGCCACCGGGTTCCAGACCCTCGAAGATCTCGGCCTTGGCGTCCGCGATCGCTTCCTCGCTGCCCAGCATCTCGATGTGCGCGGGCGCGATGGTGGTGATGACGGCAACGTGAGGGCGCACCTGCCGGGTAAGCGCAGCGATCTCGCCCGCGTGGTTCATGCCCATCTCGAACACGCCATAGCGGGAGCGAGCAGGCATTCGCGCCAGGCTCAGCGGCACGCCGACATGGTTGTTGTAACTCTTGACCGAGCGATGCGCCCTGCCCCTGCTCGACCGGTCGAGCGCGGCATAGATCGCTTCCTTGACCCCGGTCTTGCCGACCGAGCCGGTGACGCCGACGATGCGCGCGCGGGTGCGTTCGCGTGCCGCAGCGCCAAGCCGTTCGAGCGCGGCGGTGGTGTCGGTGACGCGCAAGTTGGGCGCGTCGCACTCACGATCGACGACGACGGCGGTCGCACCCTTGTCGAGCGCCATTTCGATGAAGCGGTGGCCGTCTGTGCTTTCGCCCTTCAAGGCGAAGAACAGGTCGCCGGGCTGCACGTCGCGCGAATCGATCTCGACACCGGAGACCACGAAGTCGGAGTTGGCCGTACCCTTCACCGCGCGGGCAAGCGCAATGGCATCCCACAGCCCGGTATGTTCCGCATCCTCGGTCAGCACGGGCCATTGCAGCAATTTGGGTTGTGCGTTCATCCGGCTTTCTCTCCCATGGCGCCCGCCAGTTCGCGCGCGACCGTTACATCGTCGAACGGCAGGACGACGCGCGCGTCGCCGCTGCCAATCACTTGCCCCTGTTCATGGCCCTTGCCCGCGACCAGCACGATGTCCTTGCCGCCTGCCTGCGCGATCGCTGCCCCGATGGCTTCGCGCCGGTCCCCGATCTCGACAGCGCCGGGGCATCCCGCCAGTACCATCGCGCGGATCGCAGCCGCATCCTCTCCGCGCGGATTGTCGTCAGTAACGATGACAAGGTCCGCGCCTGCCGCAGCGGCAGCACCCATCGGTGCGCGCTTGCCCGTGTCGCGGTCGCCCCCTGCCCCAAAAACGCAAATCAGCCGCCCCTCTGCGTGCGGTCGCAGCGCATCGAGCGCCGCGATCAGCGCATCAGGCGTGTGCGCATAGTCGACGTAGACCGGCGCGCCGCTGGCTGCAATCGCGGCACGTTCCAGCCGCCCGCGCACCGGAGCAAGCCGCGCCATCGCATCGAAAGTTCGCGCGGCATCGCCGCCCGTCGCCAGCACCAGCCCCGCCGCGACTAGCGCGTTTGCCGCCTGGTAAGCTCCGATCAGCGGCAGCTTGACGGTGCGCCGCGCGCCTTCGTGTTCCAGCATGAGCACCTGGCCAAGCTGCCCCGGCTCGCGTGCCACCAGCCGCAGGGTTTCGCCCTTTTCGCCGACCGTCAGCAGCTTCAGCCCGCGTGTGCGCGCATGCTCGATCGCGCGCTGCGACCACTCATCATCGGACCAGATAACCGCAGATCCGCCTTGGCTCACCACTTCGTCGAACAGCCGCATCTTGACGGCAAAGTAGTCTTCCATGTTTGAATGGTAGTCTAGGTGATCGCGGCTGAGATTGGTGAAGGCCCCGGCGATCACCGGCAGTCCCTCGTTGCGGTACTGGGCAAGCCCGTGGCTCGAAGCTTCGTAGGCGGCATGGCTGACGCCTTCGCGCGCAAGGCCGCTCATCGTCGCAAGGAAAGTGACAATGTCGGGCGTGGTCATGCCGGTATAGACCGTCTCGACGTGCGAGGTGATGCCAAGCGTGCCGATGGACGCGGCGCGATGGCCCGCCATCTGCCAAAGCTGGCGGACCATCTCGACCGTGGACGTCTTGCCGTTGGTTCCCGTTACCGCGACCACCGTTTCGGGAAAAGGCGCGTAGAACGGGGCGGCAAGCAGGGCGAAGGCGCGGCGCGGGAGTGGATTGGCGAAGTGCACCGCGCCTTCAACTCGTGCTTCTGGCCGGGCAACTACTGCAACTGCGCCCGCGGCCAGGGCATCTTGTATAAAATCTTCTCCGTTTACGGCGAGCCCCTGAAAGGCTCCGAACACGTTACCCGGCGCGACCTTGCGGTTGTCGATCGCGAAACCGGTGATTTCAGCATCTCCTTCCAGAGCCAATCCGGCGGCTGTGGCGAGCGCAGACAGCTTCATTGCGACGATCCGCCGGGAATGAGGGGCTTGAGGTCGGAAATGTCGACGTCGCGCGTCTCGTCGGGCATGATGCCAAGGATCGGGCCGACCCGGGGCACTACCCGGCCCACGACCGGCGCGGCGTTCCAGGCGGCCGTGCGCTGCCCCGAGGTCGCCTCGGTGCCTTGAGGCTCGTCGAGCATCGCGACCACGACATAGCGAGGTCGGTCCATTGGGAACGCCGCCGCGAAGGTCGAGACAAGCGAACTGCGACGATAGCCGCCGACCCCCGGCTTTTCCGCCGAACCGGTCTTGCCGCCAATGCGAAAGCCCGGCGCATTCGCCTTCTTGCCGGTACCGTAGACGACGATCATCCGCAGCATTTGGCGCATCCGCGCGCTGGTCGCCGCCTTGAACACGCGCCGCCCCCTGGGAACCTCGGAGACCTTCAGCTTGCGCAGCGTGGCGGGTCGCCAGACCCCTCCATTTACCAGCGCGGCATAGGCACAGGCGAGGTGCAGAGAGGTAACCGCAATGCCGTGGCCATAGCCGACGGTCATCGTCGTCACCCGCGACCATTTCCCATCAGGCCAGAGCGGTAAACCCTTGGCGGGCAACTCGATATAGGGTCGCTCGTTCATGCCCAGCGCCGCCATCGATTGCTTCAGCCGCGTGCCGCCAAGCTCGTCGGCAATATGTGCGGTGGCGATGTTGGACGAATGGATCAGCGTTTCGGGCACGTTGAGCGATCCGCCGAGCGAATGGCTGTCGCGGATGGAAAAGCCGCCGATCTGAATGGGTTGCCCCGACGCATAGCGCTTGCCCAGATCCCGGATCGTCCCCGCATCGAGCGCGGCGGCAACGGTTATCGGCTTGAAGGTGGAGCCCAGCTCGTAAACCTGGTTGGTCACCCGGTTGAACACGTTGGCCGTCTCGCCCCGGTCGGCAGCCTCCTGCGACACGAATTTGTCGCGTGACGTCACCTTGTTGGGATTGAACGATGGCAGCGAGGACAGCGCGAGCACTTCGCCGGTATCGACGTCGAGGATGATGCCCGCCGCGCCCTTGGCCCGCGAAATCTCCATGCCCCAGGCAAGTTCGTCTTCGAGCGCGCCCTGGACGCGCGCATCGATCGACAGGGCGACGGGCTGCATGCGGGTCTGCTCGCCGCTCAGCACGTCGTCGAAATAGGCCTCCATGCCGACCTTGCCGCCCGCATCGTCTCTTTCGTTAGCGACGTAGCCCAGCACATGCGCCGCCATCGAGCCTTGCGGATAGATGCGGTCCTGCTCACGCGGGATCTGGATCGCCGGCTCGCCCAGCGCATGGACCTGGTTGGCCTGTTCGGGCAGGATACGCTGCCGCAGGCCAACACTCTTTTTGGAGGCGAGCTTGGCCAGGACCTCGCCATAATCGAGGTCCGGGAATATCCGCACCAGCGCCCGCGCCACGTCCTCGCGGCGATGCACCAGCGCGGGGCCTTCCTCCATCTCGTCGGGCTTGAACCACAGCGCATAGGCGGAAAAGTCGCGGGCGAGCACTTCGCCATTGCGATCGACAATTTCGCCCCGCGACGGAGCAAGCGCGCCGCTGAGGCTGAATTCGCGTCCGCCCTCGGCAAACAGGGCAAGCCCGAGAATGCGCAGCAGGGCGGCAAAGGCGACCAGCGCGAACAGCGCAAGGACAATAAGTGCACGCGATTTCGCCATGCTCAGCGCACGTTGACGCACATTGACGATGCGCCGCCTTCCGGTCGATACCGTTGCCGAGATGGCGAGCGTGCTCAATCGACTGTCGCTCCGGCCAGCCGGACACGGGCGGGCTGCGGCCCGGACGCTGCCTGGCCGATCACGCTGCCGACGAGATCACCCCCCTTGTTTGCCGATGGCACAGGTGCCGCGGAATCGCGCGCCACATTGCCACCGGCGGGAGCACCCTCGGCCCGCTTGCCCGTCACCGGCGAAACCAGTGCGGCAAATGGCAGCGATTCCGTCTCGGTAACCGCATGCGCCATCCGGATCGGCTTGGGCCCACCGGGCGCGCGCGGCACGCCAAGGGCTGCCAGATGACGCTCGCCTTCGAGATACTGGCTCGCGGTGGGCGCGACATAGCCGAATTCGATCCGGTTGAGCGCGGCGAGTTGCTGCTGGTTGGCGCGCGTCTGGAATTCGACCTCGAGGAAGCGGATGCTTTGCTGCAACGAGACGATCCGGTTCTCCGTCTCGCGCACCTGCCCCTTCACCGCATTCACCCGCAGCGTCAGCACGACAGTCAGGGCAAGGCACAAGGTCAGCACGAAGGCCCACCCGAGCGAGCGAACGCGGTTTCTCGTCAGGTTCATGCGACTCTACTCCGGCGGGAAGGCGCATCGCTGCGCGTGGCGGCTCGCAAGGTTGCCGAGCGGGAACGGGGATTGCGGGCCAGTTCGACCGGGCCAGGTCGCACCGCCTTGGCCACCTGTGCAAAAGTTGGCGCAAAGGCGGGGCCGGTCTGCGGCATATGGCGCGAAACGGTCTGGCCTGCGCCGCTCGCCTCGCGCAGGAAGCGCTTGACGATGCGGTCTTCAAGGCTGTGGAACGAGACGACCGCCAGCTTGCCCCCGGCGCAAAGCAGCTGCTCGGCAGCCATCAGCGCCTGCTCAAGCTCTTCCAGTTCGCCGTTCACATGGATGCGGATCGCCTGAAAACTGCGCGTCGCCGGATCCTTTGGCGCACCGGCACGATAGCCCAGCGCCTTGCGCACGACCTGAGCCAGTTCGGTCGTGGTGGAAAGAGGACGGGCAGCCACGATCGCACGGGCCAGGCGTCGTGACTGCCTCTCCTCGCCGTAGCGGAACAGCACATTGGCCAGTTCCGTTTCGGGCGCGGTATTCACAAAATCTGCGGCGCTCGGACCATCGCGACCCATGCGCATGTCGAGCGGGCCTTCGGCGGCGAAGGCAAAACCGCGATCCGGCTGGTCCAGCTGCATCGAGGACACCCCGATATCGAGAGCGATGCCATCGACCCGGGAAATGCCAGCCTCGGCCATGGCCTCGACCATTTCGGAAAAGCGGCGCGGATGCAGGATGAGGCGCGGCGGCTCGCTGCCAAGTTCGGGCCAACGGTGGGGCGCGGCGCGCGCAGCGGCCAGGGCATCAGGATCGCGATCGAAGGCGTGGACGGTGGCCCCGGCATCGAGGAAGCGGCGGGTGTAGCCGCCAGCGCCGAAGGTTGCGTCTATCACGATCCGGCCCGGACCGGGCTGGATCGCTTCGGCAACTTCGTCGAGCAGGACAGGGATGTGCGGCGAGGCCGTCATGCGCGCTTCGCCCCGGTCTTCGCCTTTGACTTCGCCTTGGCGAGGTGGGCTGCCTGAAGGCTTGCGCAGGTCTGTTTCGAGCCTTCCCAGCCCGGACCTTCCATCTTGTAGAGCTCGTCAGGGTTCCAGGCAGTGAAAAAGCGGCCCGCACCCTGGAAGTAGAGCTGATCCTCGATGTTCGCCGCCTTCATGATGGAATCGGGCAGGATGAAACGTCCGCTGCCATCGAACTTCACCTCGACGACGCTGAACAGGGCCATGCCGCGCTGCACCGCATCGAAGGGCAACCCCTTTTCAAGCGCGGCTTCGGCCTCGCGATCGAACTGTTCGAGCATCTCGTCCTGCCGGGAGATGCCATAGCCGACGATGCAGGTGTGCTTCTCGTCCTTCCCGAGGCAGACGACCATCCCGCCGCTCGATTCGATCACGGTCGAGCGGAACAGTGCAGGCAGCACGAAACGGTTCTTGTCGCCGCGAAGCGAAAAGTCCGGTCCGTTGTATCTGAACGGCACTGAAGCCACTTACCCCAAACCCCCGCAAAGCCCCCGCGCTCGACAAAGCCTCTCTGTCCGGCTGCGCGAACGCACCCGCTCCGCCCCCGCAAGGACGGCAAGAATCGACAATTCCGATGGGAAACCTCTGTATAACGGGAAAATCGGGGAGAAAAGGGTAAAAATGGGGTCAGATAGCCAAAATCGGTGGAATAATAGGCGCTCCGGTACCACTCGCCGTACCGACCGAGAGAAAATATCGCGGAAATGCAGGCTTTTCTGGCAGGCGTGGGAGTACCGAGCCGGTGGCAGGCTATCCCCGATTTTCCCGAAGATGAGTTAAACGAAGCGCCGGATCACCGTTCGGTCAGCAGGTCCAGCAGCTTGTGCAGCGCCGCGCGGCGTAGGCCCTGCTCCTCTTCAGCCCGGTTTCCGAGCAGCGCGGCATCGGCAATTGCGACGATCTGCCCCCTGCCGATCCTGCATTGCGCGACCAGCCCTTCGCCACCCAGAACGCACTGTCCCGGATTTTCCCGAACAGCAAAGGTGCCGGACAGGCGAACGGGAATGGCAAGCGCCCCGTCCACGATCACGCGTCCGCCCTCAGGCTGATCCTCGTCGAAACGAAGCTCCAGCCCCCAGCGCGTCAGGATCGGCGAAAGCATGGCCACATCCTGCGGCCTGCGGCGATCGCCCAGCGCGAAGCGCGATTCGAAAGTCAGCATCGGGTCTGCGAACAGTAGCACGCGCCCGCCGCCCCGCACCCAATCATCGAGCGCCACGTTTTCCTGCGGCGACAAAGGCCAGGGCTGCGCCATGACCAGCACGGCGTCCGACGGCAAAGGCAAGGCGCCGCCGGGTGCCGCCAGACTGTCCAGAGGCCGGACCTCGCCAACTTCGCGCAGCACGGAGAGCGCCCAGTGCGGCGGCGCGTCGTCCTGCAACATACCTGCAATGTCGTCGCTCTCGGGCCACACGATCGGCAAGCTGGTGGAAAGGCCAATGACCGGTCTGGTCGCATCGGTGGCCTGCCGCGCCTCACCGCCGCCACAGGCAGCCAGCGCCAAGGCGCCGCTCAGCAGGAGCGCAATGGCCCTTTCCAGCAAGCTACTTCCTCGCAGGCTGCGCCGCGCCCGAATCCTGCGTCGGATCGGCAGCAGGGACCACTCCGGCATCGGCCAGCGGATCGATGACCGCTTCTTCCTCAGGCTCGTCCACCGCGATCACCTGTTCGATGGGATCTTGTGCATCGACGGTCTGCGCGCGGTCCATGATGATGTTGGCCAGCCCGACGATCAGCAGCATGGCGGCGAGGCCAAACAGGCCGATCTGCAGCCGATGGACCGATTGCCTGCGCAGTTCGCGCTCCGAACGCTGGACGTAGTGCTGCGGCTCGGCCACGCCTTCGATCAACCGTTCGCCGTTCAGGGCGGCCGAAGCCTTGCCGACCATGAACCTGGGCCGTTTCACCGGCCGCGCAGCCAAGGGAATACTGGCAGGCCTTTTTCCTCAAGCCAGGCAGCGTTGTAAATCGTCGAGAGATAGCGGAAACCAGTGTCGCACAGGATCGTGGCGATACGCTTTCCCGGCCCCAGCTGGCGGCCAAGCGCCACCGCGCCCGCGACATTGATCCCCGAGGACAGGCCAAGACAGAGGCCTTCCTCGCTCAGCAGGCGCGCAACCCAATCCAGCCCTTCCTCGTCGGAAATACGGAACTGGGTGTCTATCGGCGCGCCTTCGAGATTGGCGGTGATCCGCCCCTGCCCGATCCCTTCGGCGACCGAGGTTCCCTCTGCTACCAGCTCCCCGCAAGCGTAATAGGAATACAGCGCCGCGCCATGCGGATCGGAGAGCGCAATCGTCACGTTCTCGTCGAAAGCCTTGAGACCCATGCCGACCCCGGCAATGGTGCCGCCGGTTCCTGCCGCGCAGGTGAACCCGTCGATCCGTCCTTCAAGCTGCTCCCACAGCTCTATCGCTGTGCCTTCGATATGCGCCTTGCGGTTGGCGACATTATCGAACTGGTTGGCCCAGACCGCGCCCGGCGTCTCTTCGGCAATCCAGCGCGACGTGTGGACGAAGTGATTGGGATCGGCAAACTTGGTTGGCGGCACCAGCACCAGCTCGGCGCCAAGCGCGCGCAGCGTGTCCATCTTCTCGCGCGACTGGTTGTCGGGCATGACGATCACGGTCTTATAGCCGCAGGCATTGGCCACCAGCGCAATGCCGATACCGGTGTTGCCCGCCGTGCCCTCGACGACCGTGCCGCCGGGTTTCAGCTCGCCGCGTTCTTCGGCGTCGCGAATGATGAACAGCGCTGCCCGGTCCTTCACCGAGGCTCCGGGATTGGCAAATTCGCACTTGCCCCAGATCTCGCACTGCGCCGCCTCGCTCGGCCCCTTGAGGAGAACGAGCGGCGTATTCCCGATCAGGTCGAGCGTGGAGCGCTGGGGAGAAGGTGCGGTCATGGCACCGAAGTAATCAACCGGACGCGCGGCGGCAAGCGCCGCACGTAACGGCGCGCGATCAATCTTCCTGCGCGATGGTGACCTTCATGCCGTCGAGCGCTGCGGTGATCGGCACCTGGCACGAAAGGCGCGAGTTCTCGTCGCGGTGTTCGGAACTGTCGAGCAGGTCGTTCTCGTCCTCGGACATCGGCGGCAGCTTGTCCTTGAACGAGGGATCGACATGGACATGGCAGGTTGCGCATGAGCAGCAGCCGCCGCACAGGGCGAGCAATTCGTCGAAGCCATTGTCGCGGATGACTTCCATCAGGGTGCGGCCTTCGTCGGCCTGGAGCGTCTTTTCCTCGCCAGCATTGTTGACGACAGTAATCTGCGGCATGCCCGGTATCCCTTCTAATCGCGCCCCCCAATGACCTTAAATCGCGCGGGAGTGCTTTTCGCAGCGGCGCTGCTAATGCTTCGATTGCACTTTGGCAAGGGAAGCAGGCATGGGATTGGACGCCACGGCGATAAAAATGGGGCTGGACGCGATTGCTTCGAACGACTCGCGAATTTCGCAGGCCTTGGAGCTTGCCGGATACCCGGAACCGCGCCTGCGGCCGACCGGCTATGCAACCCTTTTACGCACCATTGTCGGCCAGCAGGTGAGCGTGGCGGCGGCGGCATCGGTGTGGCGCAAGCTGGAGGCGCACCTGGGTGAGGACCTGCCGCCCGAGGCCCTTCTGGAAAGCCACTTCGACGATCTGCGCGCTTGCGGCCTCTCACGCCAGAAGCAGGGCTATGCGCGCTCGCTGTGCGAGCTGGTGGTGACTGGTGCGCTCGATCTCGAAAATTTGCCGACGGACGACGAGGCGGCGATAGCCGAACTGGTGCGGATCAAGGGCATCGGGCGCTGGTCGGCAGAGATATATCTGCTGTTCGCCGAAGGGCGACCCGACATCTGGCCTGCTGGCGATCTTGCCGTGCAGGCCGGGCTGCACAAGTTGCTGGGGCTGGAGGCGCGGCCATCGGAGAAGGAAACCCGCGCGCTCGCCGAAGCCTGGCGACCGCACCGCGGCGCGGCGGCGATCTTCACCTGGCATGTGTATAATAACCCGGCTTTGTAGGAACTACGGTATCCCCACCAAGAACCGCGCGAATGCCGGATCGCATCGCGTCACCACCGAGCGCCAAACGTTCAGGCGTCGAGCCCCATGGCATTCTTGGCAAACTTGATGGCGTCCCGCGCGCCATCGTCCTTGTGCGCGTCGAGGATCTTCATATTTGCCGCCACGAACGGCCGCATGCGCTGCTCGTATCGCTCGAATGCCGCGGCGAAGTCCTCCCCGTGGCGGCGCAGTTCCTGCCCGAGCACGTAGGCTCCGGCTATCGCGAGGCTGGTTCCCTGCCCGGTCATCGGCGTGGGGCAGTGGGCCGCGTCCCCCACAAGGACGACCCTGCCTTGCGACCAGCAGCACAGGTCCACCCAGGCAAGATCGCCGAAGTAGAACTGCTCGTATCGCTGCGGATCGCCGAGAATTTCGGGAACCTTCCACGGCAGATGGGCGACCTTCGAGGCGATCAGCTTCATCTGTTCCTGGCGGTCTGCCGGCGGCGGCTCGTCCTCGGGCCGATCATAGAGGACGAAGGCCCGCAGATCCTGGTTGTCGCGGCTGGGATAAACGATCCACACCGGGTCGCTTTGCCAGCCGGCATACTGCCACAGGTCAAGCCCGATGGAGTTGGGCACGGTGATGTTCGCCACGCACCGGTTGAGATAGCGCAGGTTCGCGCTGTCATCGCCGAACAGCTTGCGCCGGACCGGCGAATTGATCCCGTCCGCGCCGAATACGAAATCGAACCGTTCGCTGCGACCTGCCTGTGTCGTGACCTGCACGCCGTCACCGTCCTGCACCAGATCGACGATCGAATCGGAAAACCACACCTGCGACGGATCGGGATCGAATTCGGCGAACAGCACCTCGACCAGTTCGTCGCGGATTACCTCGATATCCTCATCGACGAAGTAGCCACCGGTCAGGGTGCGCTCATCCGATTCAAGCATCACGTTTCCGTGACCATCCAGCATCGTCACGCCGCGCGTCTGCATGCGCCGCTCGCGAAGCTCGTCGAGCACGCCGAGACGGCGGGCCACCTCCACGGCGACGCC
>JAURNJ010000311.1 GCA_030830245.1 Novosphingobium sp.
ATGATAGATGACGCCCCGCCCGACAGAAACGTCATGCTAGCGCGGATGCTGTTGTCCTGCGGGCGCAGTCCGGGTCGCTCCGAGATACAGGACAACGGGCTCTCCCCACTGTACGAAGCCGCAATCGCGATCATGTGCGGGCGCACTTCGTTGGCCAGCCGCGCCAGCGAGGCGACATTGACGCGAAGCAGCGTTTCCCACTCGTCGAAGGCAAGGTCCGACAGCGCCTGCCAGCGGCCACGAGCCAGCCCGGCATTGTTGACGAGAATGTCGATGCCGCCAAGCTCGCTGACGGTGCGGGCGACGCCGTCGCTGATGTCCTGCTGGCTGGCGACATCGAGGCCGAAGCCGATCACCTGGGAATGCTGCGACAGTTCCTGCGCGGCCTTTGCTGCGCCCTCGCCGTCGAGGTCGGTCAGCACGACATGGGCACCTTCCTTCGCAAGAGCTTCGGCATAGGTATAGCCAAGGCCGGTTGCTGCGCCCGTCACCAGTGCGACTTTGCCCGTCAGATTCAGATCCATCGTTGCGTTCTCCCGTTATTCGGCAGGGGTTAGTGGCCTTGCAGGGCGTGTGCAATGCGCTTGCAGCTTGTTTGCTGCGGGGCAGGGCGGTAGCCTTGCCCGATGGAGAAGGATTTGCCCCGGAACGTGCCTGCCTGGAAGATCGCCGAACAGATCGCGGCGGGCGAGGTCTCGCCGGTAGAAGTGACAGAGGCAGCCCTGTCGCGCATCGCGGCGCTCGATGGCGAGGTAAAGGCCTTTCGCACGGTTGCTGCCGATGCTGCGCGAACCGCGGCGCGAGAGGCCGAGGCGGCGGTGGGCGAGGGCAGGGCGCTCGGCCCGCTGCACGGCGTGCCGCTGGCACTCAAGGAGCATATCCCGGTCACCGGATGCAATTACTGGAACAGCTATGATGGGTCGCATTCGATTGCCGCGCGTGACGGGATCGAGGCCGAGCGGTTGCGCGCGGCGGGTGCGATCCTCGTCGGCACCACGGTTGCGGGACTGACGGCGCGGGAATTCGGAGCCGGGCGTGGCCAGCCGGAGAACCCGTGGGACAGTGCCCGGGTCTGCGGCGATAGCTCATCGGGCTGCGCAGCGGCAGTCGCTGCAGGCATGGTCCCTGCGGCAGTCGCGGTCGACGGGCTGGGTTCGACCCGGCTTCCGGCGGCATTCTGCGGCCTTGTCGGCCTCAACCCCACGCGCGGTCGCATTCCGTGGACCAGCGACTGGTCGATCAACCCGCGACTCCTCTCCAACGCCGGGCCACTGACCACCAACGCGCGCGATGCCGCGCTGATCATGTCGGTGCTGGCAGGGCCGGACGGGCGCGACCTGATGAGCAGGCCCGATGCGCCGCCGGACTATTTCTCCGGTCTGGGCAAGGGGCTTGCGGGCCTCAAGCTTGCGTGGAGCGACGATCCTTTCGAGGCGAGCGAGCGCGCCGGACCACAGGCAGGCGATGTGATTGCCACGGTGCGCAATGCGGCGCAGGTCCTCGCTGCGGGCGGTGCCTCGTTGACCACCATTGCCGAGCGGCTCAAAGGCGCGGGCAAGGTTGCCATGACCATCCTGGGTGCGGACCGGACCATGGCAACGCGCACTGAACCGACGAGCGATGCAGTCATCGCCGCCAAGGCAGGGCGCAAGCGGGCGATGGACTGGTTCAACGCGCTGTTTGCCGACTATGACGTTCTCGTCACGCCGACAATCCAGTATGTTGCGCCAACCCGCGAGGAGTGGGCGCAGGCGTGGACCGATCCCGGCTACATGCTTACCTATGTGGCGCACACCGCCGCCTCTAACCTCACCGGTTATCCGGCGCTGTCAGTCCCGTGCGGGCTGGTAAACGGCATGCCGGTGGGTATGCAGTTCTGGGGCCCGCCCGATAGCGAGCCGCTGTTGCTGCAGATCGCGCAAGCGTTACTGGAAGCAAATGAAGGGGTAGGGAAGTGATGCGGCTTGCGGCCATTGGCGTATTCGCCTTGCTTCTTGCCGCCTGCCAGCCGGGCGGCGGCGCGAGTGTGCCGGGCGACGCCCAGGATACGGCTGCCTTTTCGGGGATCGCGCCTGACGAGACGATCCGCTTTGTCGGCACAGAACCGTTCTGGGGCGGGCAGAGGAAGGGAGAATCGCTCACCTATACTACCCCGGAAAATCCTCAGGGCTCTGACATATTCATCAAGCGCTTTGCCGGGCGCGGCGGGCTGTCGCTTTCGGGCAAGCTCGGGGGCAAGCCATTCGACATGACGATCACGCCCGGCGCCTGTTCCGATGGCATGTCGGACCGCAGTTATCCTTTTGCGGCAAGCCTGCTGATCGGTGAAAATGCGCTTCAGGGCTGCGCCTGGACCGACAGGCAGAGCTTCACTGGCCCCAAGGCGCCTTGATGCAAGGAGACAATCGATGAAACCAACCAGCTACCTGCCAATCGCTGCTGTGGCGCTGGCTCTTTCCGGTTGCGCCGCGCCAGAAGCGTCATCTCCTGCCGATGCGTCGCTCACGGAAACGCGAGAGTGTTTCTTCCTCTCGCAGGTCAGCGGATTCACCAGCGCCGGGCGCGACAAGATCAACGTAAGTGTCGGGCCGAAGCGGACATACGAGTTCAAGACCTTCGGCTCTTGCCCGGACATCGACTATGCGCAGGCTATCGCCTTCGACCAGAAAGGGCCGGGCACGATCTGCCGGGGCATGGACGTGGACCTGATCGTGCCGACGTCGATCGGGCCGCAGCGCTGCCATGTCAGCATGATCCGCCGCCTGCCCGAAAAGCCCTGAGGCATGGCGAATACAGTGTTCGATGGCGCGAGCGGCATCCTGTTCGGCGGTGCGAAGGGCATCGGCAAGGCGGTCGCGATCGAATGGGCGCGGCGCGGGGCAAGGGTCGCAATCGCCGATCTGGATCTGGCGGCGGCAGAGGAGACGGCAGGCGAGATAGTGGCGAGTGGCGGGCAGTCGATCTGCATCGCCGCCGATGTGCTCAGCGAGGAATCGATGGCAGCGGCGGCCTCGGCTGCAAAGGCGGCGTTCGGCCCGCCCGACATCGTCATGAACAATGTCGGCGCGATCCTCAACGGCCACCCGCTCGATATTCCGGCCAGCGAATGGCATCGCATTTTCGAGCTCAACTATTTCTCGCTGGTGCGCAGCAATGCGATTTTCCTGCCCGCGATGCTGGAGCGCGGCTCCGGGCATGTGGTCAATACCGCCAGCTTTGCGGGCCTCTATCCCTATGCGGCGGGGCGTATCCCCTATGCCTCTTCCAAGGCAGCCGTGATCTCGATGAGCGAGAACCTGGCGATCCTGCTCGAACCCAAGGGCGTGCGGGTCTCCTGCCTGATCCCCGGTCCGGTGATGACGTCGATCGCCGAGGGCATGAAGGACTGGACGCCCGACCTGCCGATGTATGGTCCGGGCAGCGAGACGAGATTGCTCGATACCGAAACCGTGGCACGGGTGCTCGCGGATGGCATGGAGCAGGGCCGGGTGCTGATCCCCTCCGACGACATTGCCCTTGAGATCATCGCACGGCGAGCGGCGGACCCTGACGCATTTGTCCGCGAGAAGATCGCGCGGTTTGCCGCCGG
>JAURNJ010000312.1 GCA_030830245.1 Novosphingobium sp.
AGCCACAATTCGCCTTCCGGGCCGTCGCGCCCGGTTTCCGGATCGACCACGCGGATATCCACGCCCTCGACCGGCTTGCCGTAGGAGCCGCGCATCGATTCGGGCAGGTCGTCCTCGCTGTCGCCGACGATGCACACGCTGCCCGCCTCGGTCATGCCGAGCAGGTTGTGGCGCAGTTCGGGATCCCTTGGGCGGACTTCGGGCGGCATGATCGGGTAGAGATTGCCGCGCCGCATGAACGACAGGTCGCGACCGGCAAAGCTGGGGTCCTGTTCGAGCGCGAGCATGGTCGAGGCGACGCCATTGGTCATGGTCGGGCGTTCCCGCTCGATCAGGTCAAGCATGTCGGCCGGGCGGGCCGAAGAGCACAGCAGCCGCGCACCCGCGATCAGCGTGGCGAGGAATGAATAGGCAAGCCCGCCCACCCAGAACCACGGGGCATTGGCGAACAGCACTTCGTTGCTGGTCAGGCCTCGTGTCGCGTTCTGGCGGCGCATGTTGCGGATCACCTGGCCGTGGGTGTGGATCACGCCCTTGGGCGCGCTGGTCGAGCCTGAGGTGTGGACCAGTACCATGGTATCGGCGGGTGTCACCTGTTCGTCAGCAGCCAGCACCGGCGCATCGGGCGCGTCCTGTTCCTCCAGCGATGCGGCGCCGAACCATACGCGCCGCAATGTCGGTATTTGCGGGATCATCTGCCGCCCGTCCGGGTCTCGTCCGAGCACTTCGGCCAGCACCTCGCGGAAGTCTCGCCCGCGATAACCCTTTGCTCCGATCAGGTATTCGCAGTCCGCGCGGGCAAGCATTCCGGCAAGTTCGTGCGGCGTCGACATGGTGCTGAAAGGCAGCGCCACCGCGCCGATGCGGGTTATCGCGAAGTAGGTGACGGCATATTCGGAACTGTTGCCCATCAGCATCGCGACCCGGCTGCCGCGTCCGACGCCTGCCGCGATCAGGGCGGCGGCAATGCGGCGCGATCGGCTCTCCGCTTCGGCATAGGTCAGCCGGTCCTCGTCGATGACCACGAACACCTTGTCGCCAAGCGCGGCCTGCTCTTTCAGGACCTGCGCAATGGTTTGCGCGCTCACGGCCTGCCCCCGAACAGCGCCTCAAGCTCGACCTTGCGGATCTTGCCGGAAACGGTGAGCGGCATCTCGCCCAGCATCCGCCAGTGGCGTGGCACCTTGAAGTGCGCGACCTGTTCGGCAACGTGGGTCTCGAGCTCGGCGAAATCGACCGAGGCTCCCGGCGCAAGGGTCACGACCGCGCCGACCTCGTGACCGAGCCGCTCGTGCGGCACCTTGACCACGGCGGCGAGCGCCACGGTGGGGTGCGAAAGCAGCGCGTCTTCCACCTCTGCGGGATATATGTTCTCGCCGCCCCGGATGATGACCTCGCGCAAGCGCCCGGAAAAGCGGACGTAGCCATGCTCGTCCATCGCGCCGAGATCGCCAGTGCGCAGGAAGCCGTCGGGCCGGATCGTCGCTGCGGTGGCTTCGGGATTGCCCCAGTAGCACGTCATGTTGCCAGGGCTTCGCGCACAGATTTCGCCGACCTCGCCAAGCGGCAGCGGCTCGCCAGTTTCGGGATGGGCGATCAATACCTCGGTATGCGGTGATGCGCGGCCGATGGTCTCACACAGGATCTCGATGGAATCGTCAGGCGTCGTATTGGTGACTGCGCCGCTTTCCGACTGGCCATAGCCGATGGCGCAGGTCGCTCCGGTCTTGTCCTGCACGGCCCGGATGAGCGAGGCGGGAACCGTCGCGCCGCCCAGCGAGACCAGGCGCACCGCGCGGTCTGTGGGCAGGTCCGGCGCGGAGAGAATGTCGTGCCACATCGTCGGCACGCCGCCCATCCGGGTCGGGCGCAGTTCGCGCATCAGGCGGACCGTCTCGTCGCGGTCGTAGCGCTCGAGCAGGGTGAAGGCGCTGGCCGTCGCGAGCGCGCCGACCATGATCGCGATCGACCCGCCGATATGGTGAAACGGAACGCCGTTCAGCCAGACATCGTGCTCGTTTCCGCCATAAACCGCCGGGCGCAACCAGCCACCGTAGATTACGCAATGCTGAGTGAGCAACGCGCCCTTGCTCTTGCCGGTCGTGCCGCTGGTGAACTGGATGAGGAACGGCGCGTTCGGGCCAGGATCGGGCAGGTCGCCGGTTCGGGTGGTTTCGGCGAGCGCAGCGACATAGCTTAGGGGCATGACCGGGAAAGAGGCGATCGCTTCAAGTCGCGGAAGCATGTCAACCCCTCGAAAGCCCTTTCCGGCAAAGCCGAGCGAGGGCTCGATCAGCTCACAGGCGTGACGGACTTCGGGATCGGTCCAGCCGGTGTTGAAATGCGCGACCACCATCCCGGCCAGCGCGCACGCGTGTTGCAGAATTGCGCTTTCCAGTGCGTTGAGCGACCAGATCGCCACGCGCGAGCCCGGCTCGCACTGTTCGGCAAGCCAATGCGCGACATTCTGGGCGCGGGCGACCAGTTCGGCGTAGCTCATCGCCTCCACGCCGCCGCCGGCTTGCGGAATCAGGATTGCCGGTCGGTCGCCAAACTTTGCGGCATTGTTGCGCAGCATCGCGGCCAGCGAACCGGTCGGCATCGGCGGCTCGCTGCCGCCATGGCGTATCGACAGCGCGGCAGCGGCCATGCTGGCGGCGTCTATCATGAGGGCCAATCCCCGCTGCGGGCCAGTGCCGGGTCGAGACCGGGGAACGAGACCGGGCGCTTTTCGCGCACGGCGGCGACACCTTCCTTCACGTCCTCGCCGCGCAACACCTCGTCGAGCAGGCGCTCCGAGCGAGCGAAGCTGGGGGTGAAGCCGTCCATCAGGTCCTGGTAGAGCTGCATCTTGACCGTGCGCATGGCGAGCGGCGAGCAGTTTGCGGCAAGATCGCGCGCATAGGCCATGGCGCGGTCGAACACCGCGTCGGGTTCCACTGCCTCGTTGACGAGGCTGATAGATGCGGCCTCTCTGCCCGAAAGCGTCCGGCCCGAGAGCATGATGTCGTTCGCCGCACCAACCCCGCAAAGGCGCGTCAGCATCCAGGTGATGCCCATCTCGCCGACGATCCCGCGCCGCACATAGGGTGCGCCGATCTTGGCGTCGCTTGCGGCAAAGCGGATATCACAGAACATCGCCTGTTGCAGGCCAATCCCAAGGCACGGCCCGTGGATCGCGGCGACGATGGGCTTGCCAATCGAAAGCGGGAACCAGTACTCGCGGCTTTCAGCGGCGCGTAGCGCCTCGCTTTGAGCATCGGGCGCCTTGATCATGGCAAGGTCAGCGCCCGCGCAGAACGCGCGGCCCGCGCCGCGCACGACAATCGCGCGCACCGCTGGATCGCGCGCGAACATGTCGAGCGTGTCGAAATAGCCGAGCCGCATCGCCGGGGTCCAGGCGTTGAGCTTTTCTGGCCGGTTGAGCGTGACGAGGCCGACGCCTCCCTCGACGATCTCGCTCAGGACCGGCTGTTCATCTTGCGCTGCGCTCACGGATTGGCGGTTGCCGTCAGTTCGGCAGCATTGTCGCGCATCACCCTGCGGGTCTGCTCGGCATTGAGGCTGGAGAGGCTGTCGAGGAAGTCGAGCGGCCTTTCGACCCCCTCCGTGTGCGGCCAGTCGCTGCCGAAGATGATCCGCTCGATCGGAATGTAATTGACCAGATCATCGATCTGGTCCTCCCAGAACGGCGTCACCCAGATGTGCTCGCGAAACTGATCGACCGGGTTGGTCTTGTAATAGCCCCTGGTTTGGGCGTGGCCGCGGAACAAGCGGGTCAGCAGCGGCCTGACCCAGCTTGCCCCGTTCTCGACCGAGGCAACACGAAGGCGCGGGAAGCGTTCGAACACCTTGTGGCAGACCAGCGCGGCGAAGAAATCGGGCACCGCGCGCTGCGAGGTGACAACCTTGTGCAGCGGCGAGACGCTGAACGCGCCGTAACCGCCTGGCTCCCACATGTTGCCGATGAACTCGTAGCCATCGTTACCCGCGTGCGGCGCCACGATGAGATTGGCCTCTTCGCAACGTGCCCAGAACCGATCGTACTCGGGCGCACCGGGCGAAGTCGTGCCGGTGGGGGTATAGACCGGGCCGTTGCGCATCGAGATAACCTTGGCGCCCTGGCGGATCGCCCATTCCACTTCCTCTACCGCCCAGTCGGGATCGGACAGCGAAATCATCGGAACGCCGAACAGACGGTCCTTGTAGGCAAGGCCCCAGTCTTCCTTCAGCCAGCGGTTGAAGGACCGGATCGTTGCCAGCACGGCCGGGATATCAGGCTGCATCGGCACTTCGAGCGTCACCGCGAGCGTTGGGAACAGCCAGGTTGCGCCGACTCCCTGTTCGTCCATGACGGCGAGGCGCGCGTCGCGGTCAAGATATTCCGGGCGGCTGCTCAGCGGTTCGAGATCGCCCATCGCGGTCTTGAGGTCTGCGCCATCGAGCTTGGCCGCGAAATAGTCGTGCAGGCAGCCCGGCTTGGCGATGGGATCGAAGGTCGGGTTGGGGATGAACTGGTAGAGCTTGTCGCCAAGCATCAGGCGCTTGCGCCCGGCCATCTCGATCCATTTCGGTCCGCGCCGCTTCCATTCGGCAGGCAGGTGGCGGGTGAGCGCATCCTGCGCCTCGTAATAGTGGTTGTCGGCATCGAACACGGCATAGCCGAGACGCGGATCGACGCGCACTCCTTCAGCCTGTTCAGGGAACCGCTCGAGGGTGGCTTGCGCGGTCATTTTCTCTCTCCTTCAATACCGTGAGACTGGACCCGCCTGTGCGAATCGTCAATCGCGTGGGGGGCGTTCCAGGACTGTTTCAATTATCTAACCATTAGCACTTCGCTAGACAACCGCTCGGGCGATTGCAACCGCCCGAAAGGCGCATCGCCGGGACCTGCGAGTTGGCATTTGACAAATCAGGCCCCTTCGCGAATAGCGGATCGCTTAAAGGTTAGATGATTGATTGCCGAGGAGTTGGCTGATGAGCGAGAGTGATCCGAAGGTTGGCGAGGGCTATTCGCAGCCGGCGCCCGATTTTCCTAGCGTTCTCCCTGGGCCTGCCTTTCATCACCGCGGTGATC
>JAURNJ010000313.1 GCA_030830245.1 Novosphingobium sp.
CATTGGGTCGCGAACCGATCGAAGTCTGGCGGCATCCGGACGCCTACAATCTGTTCCTCTACGCGAGTGAGGCCGATGTGCGGGCCTTGCAGCCGGATTTCAGGGCTTTGGCCGGTCTAGGGATCGACAGCTTCATCGTCACGGCGCCGGGTGAGGCGACAGACATCGTCAGCCGGGTATTCGTACCTGGATCGGGGGTGGACGAAGATCCGGTCACTGGCTCGGCGCATTGCGTGCTGACGCCGTTCTGGACCGAGCGATTGGGCCGCAACAACCTGACCGCCTACCAGGCATCGACACGCGGCGGCCATCTGACCTGTCGCCTCGACGGCGATCGGGTGTGGCTGGAGGGCCACTGTGTCACCGTCGCCGAAGGACGATTCTTCCTCTAGCTCGCAGGGAAAAGCGCAACCAGGTCGCCCAACCTGCGGCGCAGTTCCTCGCGTTGTTCGTTCGGCGTGTGGCCAAGGCGAACCACGGTGAGGCGTTGTTCCGGCGAGGCAATGACATATTGCCCCAGGTGTCCGATGCAGGCGAACAGGCTTTGCGGCGCACGCTCGGGAAACAATTGCGCACTGCCATCGGGATAGCGGCGGTTGAGCCACAGGTGCGCGCCGAAGCCGGGGTTGGTCGGCGAGGGCGCCTGCATGAATTCGATCCAGCGGCGCGGAATGATCTGCGCCCTGCGCACCGAACCGCCGTGGCGCAGGAACTCGCCCAGCCTGGCCCAGTCGTGCGTGTTGCCGTGGAGCATGCTTGCGCCGATGAAGGTGCCCGAAGCGTCGAATTCGGGCACCATCGAATCCATGCCTGCCGGATCAAACAGGCGGGTGCGCAGGAAGCTGGCGACCAACTGCCGTCGCCTGTCCGGATCGGTGCTGCGCGTGAGCACCTGGGCGGCAATGTCCGATAGGATAACGCTTGTCGCCGACGAATACTTGTACTCCGAACCGGGTTCGGCCTCGAGCGGTTGCGCTTCGGCAAACCGCGCCATGTTGTCCCGCCCGTCGAGGAACATCATGCGCGTCGTATCGGCATCGTGGATCGGCTCGATGTTTTCGGAATGCCGCAGGCCGCTGCGCATCTGTAGCAGCTGGCGCAAGGTGATCTCGCCGCGTGGATCGCCGGGCCGCATCCACAGGGCAACGGGTGCAGATTCGTCGCGCCGGAGCTGTCCGTCGCTCACCAGCAGGCCAATCATGATGCCGGTTACGCATTTGGTCATCGACCAGCCGATGAAGCGTGTCTTTCGCCCGTAGCCCTCGCCATACCGCTCGATCAGGGGCTCGCCACCGCGCAGGACAAGCAAGGCGCGGGTTTCGCCCACGGCTTCCTCATCGAACAGCCGGTCGATCGTGCGGGCGAGCTCGGTCCGGTCTGTCGGCGGCGGGGAGACAATCGCCTTGAGCGAAGCTTGACTGGGCGCTGGCGGCGGCTCTGGTGCGGCGGTGCCGCTTTCGCACCCGGCAAGGCTTGGCACCGCCAGCAGCGTCAGGATAAGGAAAAGGCAGCGCTTGGCCATGGCGCGCAATCCATGCGCGGGCGCGGGAGGGAAGGCAACAGTTGCGATGAACACCACGAGCAATTCGCGACCTCCGGCACGGCGATTGGGTCGCCGGGCAGTGCTCGTGGCGGCGCTTTTGGCGCTGGCCGCACTGGCGTGGTTCTGGGGTCCTCTGTCCCGTCAGGCAGAGGCAGGCGCAGCCTATGGCGCGCGCGTCGGCTGTTCCTGCCGCTATGTCGGGGGGCGCTCGCTCGAGGATTGTCGCAAGGATTTCCTGCCGGGCATGGGACTGGTTTCGCTGAGCGAGGACGAAGCGGAAAAGAGCGTCACCGGTCGGGTTTTCCCCGTCGCCTCCGAAACCGCCATTTATCGTGAGGGTGCGGGCTGCGTGTTCAAGCCCCGGAACTAGACCCGGCGCCAGACGTCGAATCGATCCATCCGCCGCCAACCACCCGATCGCCGGCGTAGATCACTGCTGCCTGTCCCGGCGCGACGCCGTATTCGGGCTGGGCGAAGTGCAGGGTCGTACTCGCGCCGTCGCCCAAGGGGCCATCGAGCGTGACCGCAACCGGCTTGGCCAGCGAGCGGACCTTCGCGGTAAGCGACTCTCCGGGCAGCGGGCCAATCCGGTTGGTCTCGACAATCCGGGCCGATTGCACCGCCAGCATCGCACGCGGGCCGACCAGCACGCGGCGCGCGGGTGCATCGATCCCGGTGACGTAGAGCGGCTCCTTGAGCCCACCGATCTCAAGCCCGCGCCGCTGGCCAACGGTGTAATGAATCACCCCGCGGTGCTCGCCGAGCACCTCGCCGCTTTGCGCGTGGACTATTTCGCCGGGCAGAATCCCTTCGGGACGAATCGCGCCGACAACCTTGGCATAGTCGCCATCGGGTACAAAGCAGATGTCCTGGCTGTCGGGCTTGGCGGCAACCGCGAGGCCGAACGAATCAGCTATCGCCCGAGTCTCCTGCTTGGGCAGGCCCCCGAGGGGAAAGCGCAGAAAATCGAGCTGCGCTTCGGTGGTGCCGTAAAGAAAGTAGCTCTGGTCGCGGGCGGGATCGAACGCGCGGTGCAATTCGGGTCCGCAGGCACCCTCCACGCGGCGCACGTAGTGGCCAGTCGCGAGGCAGTCCGCCCCGAATTCGCGCGCCATGGCCAGAAGATCGGTGAACTTGGGCCCCATGTTGCAGCGGATGCACGGGATCGGCGTCTTGCCCGCAAGATAGTCGTCGGCGAATCGGTCGACGACCTCCTCGCGGAAGCGCGATTCGTGGTCGACGACATAGTGCGCGATTCCCAGCCGGTCGGCGACCTTGCGCGCATCGCGGATGTCGTCACCTGCACAACAGGCCCCTTTTCGACCTGTCGAGGGTCCGTAATCGTAAAGCTGCAGCGTGACCCCGATGACCTCTGCGCCGCTATGCGCCGCGAGCGCCGCGACGACCGAGCTGTCGACGCCGCCGGACATGGCGACGATGACCCTTCTGTCCGGCAAGTTACCGGAAAGCTGGAAAAGTTCGCCTGCCGAAGCAGCGGAAAGGGTTGTCGCGCCAGTCATTGCCAGAGCTTATATAGGCCATGGGTGCAGCTTCGAACAAGGCGGACGAAACCCCGCCATGCAGGCGGATTCCGGGTTAACCATCGTCAACGGCAGGTAAAGCACGCCTTTACCTCGCCTTGACCAGTGCCGGGTTATAGCGCCCGCCATGAACATTGCATTCGATCCCTCTGAATGGTCCAGCGCCGGCTCTGGCGATGCGGGGCAGAGCGCCTGCGCACATCCCGATTGGCACGGTCTGCGCGCGCGCCTGCGTGCCTCGCTTGAAGCACGAACGGCGCTTGCCGAAGCTGGTGCGTATCGTCCCTCCCGCGCTTCGGGCAGCTTCAGTCCGCCTGCCGCGCTTTCGCTTGATCGCATACAGGTTGCTTTTCGCACCGTTAACCAGACCACTTCAATCTATCGCAAAGGTGATGGCGCGATAGTTGCTGACAACGCTGGCACGGCCAGACCCGGCGACCGAGAGATATGATGATCGAGAACCAGAAGATCCGCCCCGCGCAAGTGATCGGCCCCCTCGGCGAGCCACTGACTGTGGATTCGCTGCCGCTGCCAGAAACGACTCGCTGGGTCGTCCGGCGCAAGGCCGAGGTGGTGGCTGCCGTCAATGGCGGGCTGCTTACGATCGACGAGGTCTGCGAGCGTTATCAGCTTACGCTCGAGGAATTTGCGTCGTGGCAGCGTGCGGTCGATCGCTCGGGCATGCAGGGCCTGCGGGTCACGCGCATTCAGCATTATCTCGACCTTTACGAGCGCCAGCAGAAGTACTGATGGTCGCAGCATGGTCCCATTCCGGACCATGACCACGAAATAATCAATACGACCCCGAATTGCTGCTATAGGACTCCGACCTATGGGCCTGCCTCTTGCGGCCCGTCAGGACAGGAGGATGCAATGGGTTGGATTATTGCACTGATCGTAGGCGGCGTAGCCGGCTGGCTGGCCAGCATGGTGATGAATCGCGATGCTTCGATGGGTATCTTGTGGAACATCATCGTTGGTTGTGTCGGCTCGGTCATCGGAAATCTCGTCGCCAACCAGTTCGGCATCGCCGGTTCGGTCAAGGAATTCTCGCTGACCGGATTGCTCGTCGCAGTCGTGGGTGCGGTGATCCTGCTTGCCATCGTGAACCTGATCCAGCGCGGACGCGTTCGTTAATTCCGGGCCATTCTGCCGGGCTGCGGCGCTCGCTTCACAGCCCGGCCCTGGCGTCATCGCCGGGCTGTGAAGCGGGGGCAATGAGCCTGTCGCTTCTTGTCGCAGTGCAGCAAGTTGCCGTTGCTACTGTCTTGCCGTCCGTATAAGGCATGGATCGTCATTTCAGGACATTGCCGCTGGCCGTCGTTTGGGCGACAGCGCTGATGCCGTGAAAGATCAGGCTGGCTTTGTGCGGCAAGGCGTCGCGGGCTGCCCAACGGTGAACGGAATGAATTACGACGCCAAGATCGACGCCAACGAGGCGCTGGCGGAGCCAATGGACTCCGAAGACGATCTTGCGCCCGCGCAAGGCGAAAGCGTCATAAACCGCCGCATGGTTCTGATTGGCCTTGCAGTCGTATTGCTGCTGGTCGGTCTGTGGTTCGTAAACAGGTTCGTTGCCCCGGCCGAACTGGCCACAAATGCGGGCCAGCAGGCCCCAGTGGTGACCGTGCTGCAGCCCGGTCGAGCGAGTGTCACGGGCGAGATCAAGTCCACCGGCACGCTCGCCGCACGGCGCGAATTGCCGGTCGGCGTAGTCGGCGAAGGTGGCCGCGTCGAGAGAGTGCTGGTTGAGCCGGGCGACTGGGTTGCCGCCGGGCAGGTGCTCGCCGTCATAGACCGCTCGGTACAGGTGCAGCAGGCAGCGGGTCTTGAGGCCCAGATCGGCGTTGCTGCGGCCGATGCGCGGCTGGCACAAGCCAATCTCGATCGTGCGCTCAAGCTGGTCGATCGCGGGTTCATTTCCAAGGCAGATGTCGATCGGCTCACGGCAAACCGCGATGCAGCCAGTGCGCGCGTGCGCGTAGCCCAGGCGCAACTGCGCGAAACTCGCGCGCGCAACAGCCGCCTCAATATCGTCGCGCCTTCTGCCGGCCTGGTGCTCGACCGGCAGGTCGAACCGGCGCAGGTCGTCGGCGCGGGCAGTGGCGTGCTGTTTCGCATCGCCAAGGGCGGCGAGATGGAACTGAGGGCGAACCTGACCGAAGAAGCCCTTGCCCAGATCACGACAGGCGTCCGCGCGACCGTGACTCCGGTGGGCAGCGCGAAGGCGTTCACGGGAGAAGTCTGGCAGATTTCTCCGGTGATCGACCCGCAAGACCGGCAGGGAACAGCCCGCATTGCCCTTCCCTATGCACCCGAACTGCGGCCCGGCGGCTTCGCCGAAGCGATCATTGCCGCTGGTGCGATCGTTGCAACCAAGTTGCCGGAATCGGCAATCCTCGCCGATGACAAGGGCAGCTATGTCTACATTGTCGGCAAGGACAACCGGGTCGAGCGTCGCGAAGTGAAGACCGGCGCGGTGCTGGCAGACGGCATCGCCGTGATCGAAGGCCTGAACGGATCGGAAATGGTCGTCATGCGCGCTGGCGCGTTCCTGTCGCCCGGTGAGAAGATCAAGCCACAACGCGCGACCGCGCGCTAGAGGCCCGGCGATGGACCTCAGGAACATCTCCGCCTGGTCGATCCGCAACCCGGTGATTCCGATTGTCATCTTTGTCGGCCTGGTGATGGCCGGCGTGGTCAGCTTCATGCGGCTCGACATCCAGCAACAGCCGGATATCGAATTCCCCATGGTGATCATCCAGATCGCCCAGCCCGGCGCGGCGCCGACCGAGATCGAAACCCAGATCACCCAGCGGGTCGAGGCTGCGGTGCGCTCCATCAGCGGGGTCAAGTCGATCGGATCGACCGCGAGCGAGGGCAACAGTGGCACCTTCGTCGAATTCGCGATCGGGCAGGACATCAATACCGCTGTCAACGAGGTAAAGAACGCAGTCGATCAGGTGCGCAGCGAATTGCCCGACGGCATCCTCGAACCGCAGATCTACAAGGCGACGACAACCTCCGACCCAATCGCGTTCTTCGCGGTAAAAAGCGATGACATGACGCTCGAGCAGCTGTCGTGGTTCATCGACGACACCGTGGCCAAGCGGCTGCTGTCCATTGATGGCATGGCCCAGGTGACCCGCCAGGGCGGGGTCGATCGCGAAATCCTAGTAACCGTCGACCCGGCGCGGATGCAGGCGCTTGGGGTCACGGCGGCGCAAGTCAACAACGTGCTGCGCCAGCTCAACGTCAATGCCGCCGGTGGCAAGGCCGAGATAGGCGGAACGCGGCAATCGCTGCGGGTTCTGGGCAACGCCCGCAATGCCTTCGAGCTTTCACAGACCGACATTGCCCTGGGCGGCGGCAGGACGATCAAGTTGGCCGATATTGCGCGGGTAGCCGACGCTTATGGCGAGGTGGGCAACATCGCCAAGTTCAACGGCAAACAGGTCGTGACATTCGACATTGCCCGTGCGCGGGGCGAGTCCGACGTCGCTGTCTACGATGCGGCGATCGAGGAACTGGAAAAAATCGAGGCAGAACATCCCGGCGTGAGCTTCCGGGAGATGTTCACCACGGTACGCTACACCCGCTCCTCCTACACCAGTTCGATGGAAGCCCTGGTCGAAGGCGCGGTTCTAGCCGTTGTCGTGGTGTTCCTGTTCCTGCGCGACTGGCGCGCGACGATCATTTCGGCGGTCGCCATTCCGCTCTCGGCCATCCCGACATTCTGGTTCATGGACCTGTTGGGTTTCTCGCTGAACATGCAGTCGCTGCTCGCTCTCAGCCTGGTCGCGGGGGTGCTGGTCGACGATGCCATCGTCGAGATCGAGAACATCGTCAGACACATGCGGATGGGCAAGACCGCCTATCAGGCTTCGATCGATGCTGCCGACGAGATCGGCCTCGCGGTGGTTGCGACAACTTTCTCGATTGTCGCCGTGTTCCTGCCGGTGGGCATCATGCCAGGCGTTTCGGGAGAGATCTTTCGCGCGTTCGGCCTGACCATCGTGGTCGCCGTGTTGATGAGCCTTGCCGTGGCGCGGATGATCACGCCAATGGCAGCGGCCTATTTCCTGCAAGCACACGGCGAGGCCGACCATGCCGGTGGCATTTGGATGCAGCGCTACATGGCCGTGCTGCACTGGTCGCTCGACCAGACCAAAGCCGACGCCTATCGCCGAGCCCATGCCGACCACAGCGGGCACCTCTCGCTGCTCGATCGCTTCAGGGCCCGGCTTCGCGATCATCGCCTATGGATGATCGGTCTTGGCGCTGGAGCTCTGGCGCTTACCG
>JAURNJ010000033.1 GCA_030830245.1 Novosphingobium sp.
CAAAACACCATGGAACCGGCTGACAGCGGCGTCAGCACCCCGGCGATCAGGCCGTGGATATCGAACAGGTGGGGGCGCTTTTATCCGATCAGTTCGATCACCTTCCCGATATTCTCTCTCAAACGCAATTCTGCATCGAGCTTGGCCGCTACCTCGTTGGCGAGGCGGGCGTCTATCTTGCCGAAGTGATCGACCGCAAGGAAAGCCACGGCGAGGTGTTTCTCGTTACCGATGGCGGCATGCATCACCAGCTTGCCGCCTCGGGCAATTTCGGCACGGTCGTCCGGCGCAACTATCCCGCTGCAATCGCGACGAAATTCGGTGCGGAACCGGAAGAAGTATCGAGCATCGTGGGTTGCCTGTGCACTCCGCTCGACCGGCTTTCCGACAAGGGTCACTTCCCGCGCGCCGATGTTGGCGATCTGGTCGCCATTTTCTGCGCTGGCGCCTATGGGGCAAGCGCCAGCCCCGCAGCCTTCCTCGGGCAGGGTCCCGCGCTGGAAATGCTCGTCTGATCAGTGCGGTAATACTTGCCCGGCACGGCGTCCCGAAACGGGAATGCCGCGATATTGCCGATCAAGGCTAACGCAATATTCACCTTTTTTAACGATAGCCGAGGCTGGTTTTTGCCAGATCGCGGCTCGTGGACAGGTTCCCCGTCATCGCATCCGGCGCAGATAGGGTTGCTCGCATGTCCGTTTTGGCCCGCAAGTCCGCCAGCTCCGGCCTTCTCGCAGGCGTTGCGCTCGCCAGCCTGGCCCTGACCGGCTGTGCCAGTTCGGGATCGAACCAGCAGCTGCCGCCCGCATCCTTCGTTGCGATGCAGGAAGGGCCGGGCGAGGAATATGTGATCGGCCCGCTCGACGAGCTTACCGTGTTTGTCTGGCGCAACCCGGAACTTGGCGCGAAAGTGCAAGTGCGGCCCGACGGGCGCATCACCACGCCGCTGATCACCGACATGCCAGCCGTGGGCAAGACGCCCTCGATGCTGGCCGAGGACATTCGCCTCCAGCTTTCCCAATTCATCGAGGGACCGCTGGTCTCGGTCATCGTCAACCAGTTTGCGGGCACATTCAGCCAGCAGGTGCGCATCGTCGGTGCGACCGAAAAGCCGGCCTCGATCCCATACCGCGCGAACATGACGCTGCTCGACGCGATGATCGCGGTGGGCGGCCTGTCGGAATTCGCGGCCGGCAACCGCGCCCGCCTGATCCGCTTCGACAAGCAGCTCGGCAAGCAGCGCGAATATGCCCTGCGGCTCGGCGACCTGCTGAAGAAGGGCGAAAGCAAGGCCAACGTGATGCTCAAACCGGGCGATGTGATCATCATCCCCGAGAGCATGTTCTGAGCGATCCAGGGGGAAGGCACCGCACATGAATTCGCTTCAGGACGAAGTTCTTACCGCACTCCACGCCGTGTGGAACCGTCGCTGGCTGGCGCTGGCGGTGGCCTGGGGCGTCTGCCTCATCGGCTGGCTGATCGTGGCGCTGATCCCCAATAGCTATGAATCGAAGGCGCGCATCTTCGTGCAGCTTGACGATGCCCTGGCCGAACAGGTTGGCATCCAGGTTTCCGACCGCAAGCGCGAGATCGAGCGCATCCGCCAGACCCTGACCAGCGCGGTCAATCTCGAAAAGGTGGTGCGCTCGACGCAACTGAGCGAACTCGCGCAGTCGCCCAAGCAGATGGAAAAGGCCGTGCTTGCCCTCGCCGATGACATCAAGGTGGTCAGCGAGCAGGAAAACCTGTTCGAGATTACCGCGACAATGGGAATCGGCTCGTTCTCCGATACGGAAAACGCCAAGCTCGCCCAGGACATCGTCCAGAAGATGATCGACATCTTCCGCGAGGAAAACCTCTCGGGCAACAAGGGCGAGGTCAAGGAAACCATGTCCTTCGTCAACCAGCAGCTTGCCGCGCGCGAGAAGGAGCTGGAAGCCGCCGAGCAGAAGCGTCTGGCGTTCGAAACCCAGCACCCCGAGATGATTCAGGGCGGTGCCGTCAACATGCAGCGGCTCGAAAGCTCGCGCACCGAACTGCGCGACATCGAGGCAGATAGGCGCGCCGAACGATGTGCGGCATTGCCGGTCTCTACCACCTGACCACGCCCAAGCCGGTCGATCCCGCGCGGATCGAGCGCATGTGCGACGCCATGGTCCATCGCGGACCCGACGGCGGCGGGGTGTGGACTGCACCGGGCGTCGGCCTCGGGCATCGTCGCCTGTCGATCATTGACATTGCCGGATCGCCGCAGCCGATGCCTTCGGCGGATGGGCGCGCGATGCTCGTGTTCAACGGCGAGATCTACAATTACCGCGAACTGCGCGAGGAATTGCGCGGGCTTGGGGCCGAGTTCCATACAGACGGCGACAGCGAGGTGATCCTCGCCGCCTGGCAGCGCTGGGGCACGGCCTGCCTCGAACGGCTGAACGGCATGTTCGCCTTTGCGATCTACGATCTCGATGCGCGCACGCTGTTCCTTGCCCGCGACCGGTTGGGCGTGAAGCCCCTGTTTCTTGCCGAGCTGGCCGATGGCAGCGTGATATTCGCTTCGGAGCTGAAGGGCCTGCTTGCCCATCCATCGTTGCGCCGCGAAGTCGATCCGCTCGCCATCGAGGACTACCTCGCCCGGGGCTATGTTCCCGATCATCGCTGCATCGTCAAAGGTGTCACCAAGCTCGCTGCCGGGCACTTCATGCTGCTCGAGCATGGCAAGCCGCTGCCGCCACAACGCCAGTGGTGGGACATTTCC
>JAURNJ010000314.1 GCA_030830245.1 Novosphingobium sp.
CGCGCGCCGCCGCCAGGAGGATCGCGAAGCCGGCGCCAATGACTGGGATGAGGTTTATCTCGACAACGTCTTTCTGGCTCGCTTCTGCAACCTCAAATTCGACGACAACGCCCTTGCTCTTGAGCAGGTCGGCCATCTCGCGCACGACATGCTGCGCCTGGGCGACCGCCATGCCGTATCCGGGAATGACGATGACCAGTTGCGCCTCGCTCATGATATAGGCGGCATCTTCCGCCGAGCCCCGCTTCCATGGCCGGTCGATCCTCTCGCCGGTGCCGCCCGCGCCTGCCTCTGCGCCAAAACCGCCTGCGATCACCGAAATGAAGCTGCGGTTCATTGCCCGGCACATGATGTAGGAAAGGATCGCACCTGATGCGCCGACCAGAGCCCCGGTAATGATCATCGCCGTGTTGTGGAGGGTGAAACCCATCGCCGCCGCTGCCCAGCCCGAATAGGAATTGAGCATCGAGACCACGACGGGCATGTCTGCCCCGCCGATGGGGATGATCAGCAGGAAGCCGACCGCGAAAGCCAGCGCCAGCGCGGTCCAGAACATCCAGCCCTGGCCTGCCGCGGCAGAGGGCGCGAGCGCATAGAGCGCGGTGATGCCGAGGATGGCAGCAATCGTGCCCAGATTGATGACATGGCGGGCGGGAAGCAGGATCGGAGCGCCGCTCATGTTGCCGTTCAGCTTGGCAAAGGCGATGACTGAGCCGGAAAAGGTGATCGCGCCGATCGCCGCGCCAAGCATCATCTCGACCCGGCTCACGGGCAGGATATTGCCCGCTGCATCGACGATCCCGAAAGAACCGGGATTGAGGAAGGCCGCCGTCGCCACCAGCACCGCGGCGAGCCCGACCAGGCTGTGAAACGCGGCGACCAGCTGCGGCATTGCCGTCATCTGGATGCGCCGAGCCATGGTGAGGCCGACGACCGCGCCGATAGCAATGGCGATGAGAATTTCCGGCAGGCTGGCGATATCGTGGGTCGCGATGGTCGTGACCACGGCGGTCAGCATGCCCGCCATGCCGAAGCGGTTGCCGTGGCGCGACGTGGTCGGGTGCGAAAGGCCGCGCAGCGCGAGGATGAAGCAAATTCCGGCTAGCAGATAGGCCAATGCAACCCACGGATTGGCCATGTGCTCCATGGTTCAGCGATCCTTTCGCCGGAACATCGACAGCATTCGCTCAGTAACGGCAAATCCGCCAAAAATGTTTATGGAGGCGAGAACTATGCCTGCGAGGCCTAGCCACTTTGCTCCGGGCACCTCGGCAGCAGCGGCCGCGATCAAGGCGCCAACAATGATGACCGAACTGATCGCGTTGGTCACGGCCATCAGCGGGGTGTGCAGCGCAGGAGTTACCGACCAGACGACATAGTAGCCGACGAAACACGCCAGCACAAAAATCGAAAGGATCGAGATGAAGTCCATCAGCCCTCCAGCAGACGCTCATTCACCACTTTGCCGTCCCTCGTCAAACGGATCGCGTCACCGATTTCGGCATCGAGCACCGGGTGCCCGGCTTCCTTGTCCCAGAAGGCCGTGAGGAAATTCAGGATATTCCGCGCGAACAAGGCCGAAGCGTCCGCAGGCATTCTGGCGGGAGTATTCGAATATCCGATGATGCGAACGCCGTGGCGCTCTACCATCTCATCCGCGATCGATCCTTCGACATTGCCGCCCTGCGGCACAGCAAGATCGAAGATCACGCTGCCGGGCTTCATGGACGCGATCTGCTCGTCGGTCACCAGTCGAGGCGCGGCACGTCCCGGAATTAGCGCCGTGGTGATGACGATGTCCTGCCTAGCGATGTGGCTGGACACGAGTTCAGCCTGCGCTTTCTGGTATTCTTCCGACATTTCAGTGGCATAACCGCCTGCTCCTTCGCCCTCTATGCCGGCAATGGCATCGACGAAAATAGGCTTTGCCCCCAGTGACTGAATCTGTTCCTGCGTCGCCGAACGCACGTCTGTGGCAGAAACCTGTGCACCCAGCCTGCGCGCCGTCGCAATCGCCTGCAATCCGGCCACGCCCACGCCCATCACGAAGACTCGCGCGGCAGTGATTGTGCCCGCCGCCGTCATCATCATCGGGAAGGCCCGGCCATAGGCATCCGCACAGGCCAGGACCGCCTTGTATCCGGCAAGGTTCGATTGCGACGACAGTACGTCCATCGACTGCGCGCGCGTGATGCGCGGCATGAATTCGAGCGCCAGCACTTCGAACCCGGCCTTGGCATAGGCGTCGATCAGCTCGCGCCGGTTGAATGGATCGAGCACTGCAGCAATCCACGCGCCCTTGGCCGCGCCAGCCAGCAGTTCCGGTTCAGGACCCTGGATTCCCAGTACAATGTCAGCATCGCGGACGGTTTCCGCGAGAGATCCCATGCTTGCTCCCGCAGCGGCAAAATCGCCATCCGCGATAAAAGCGCTACTTCCCGCCCCGGCCTCGACGCAAACCGATGCACCGAGACCGATCAGCTTCTTTACAGTCTCCGGCGTAGCTCCAACCCTGGCCTCGCCAGGCGCGCGTTCCTTGAGAACCGCGATCCGGGGGGGCTTCTTCATCCCCGGATCAGGTCGAGATTAGTACCACTACGACTGCAGCGACAACGAATGAGATGATCGTGCCCCATTTGACCAGGCTGGTGAAACCGCCGTATGTCTCTTTCGCGCTGTCCATGTTGTTGTCCGATGCCATGCCGATCATCCCCGGTTTGAAGCCTGTCTCACGGCAAATTCCCTAGCTTCCCGCGTCCGCGCGCTCAAGTACCATAACACCAACAACATGGCTTAATCGCGTCTTTACCCACTGCGCCTATGGTCGTCGTTCCATTGCACAAGGCCAAGGCTCAGGGGATGACGGCAGCGCAACAGCGATTGCTGATGCTAATAGACGATGAACCGGCACAATGCCGGCTGATCGCCGCGCTTGCCGCACGCGAGGGCTGGCGCACGATCATCGCTGGCGACGCCGAAACCGCGCTTGCCACGCTTGGCACGCGCCAGGGCATGCAGCTTGACGCCATCATTCTCGATCACTGGGTGCCGGGAGACGATGCCTGCACGCTGATTGCCGATCTCAAGGCCCGCCGCCCTGCCCTGCCCCTGCTGATGCTGACCACCAGCGCTTCGCCGCTGCTCGCGGTGGAGGCAATGCGCGCCGGGGCAACCGACTATCTCATCAAGCCCGTCTCGCTCGATCGCCTAATGCAGGCGCTGCGGGTCGCGACGACGCGCGAGACTCCGCGAGACGAGCTCGCGCCCTTGACCGAAAAGATGCCGTCACAGGCTGATTTCGATGCCATGGTCGGCGCCTCTCCGCAGTTCCGCAAGGCTCTCGCCGTTGCTGCCAAGGCGGCGCGCGGCCACGGCACCGTCCTGATCCAGGGCGAAAGCGGAACCGGCAAGGAAATGCTGGTGCGGGCCATGCATGCCGCCCCTGCGCGCGGCAAGGCTCCGCTGCGGATCATCAATATCGCGGGGACCCCGGTCAATTCGATCGAATCGGTGCTTCTTGGCCACGAAAAAGGGGCCTTCCCCGGCGCCTTCGAGCAGCATATCGGCGCGCTGCAATATACCGACGGCGGCACCCTATCGCTCGACGAGGTCGATTGCCTCCCGATCTCCGTGCAGGAACGCCTGCTTGTATCGATCACGCGTGGCGACGTGCGTCCGATAGGAGCGCGCCACAGCTTTCGCGTCGATGTCCGCCTGATCGTGCAAAGCAACCAGCCGCTGGCCGAGCTGGCCAGTGCCGGGCATTTCCTGCCGGAGCTGGCCACAGCGCTTGGCCCGACCGTCATCGAGC
>JAURNJ010000315.1 GCA_030830245.1 Novosphingobium sp.
GGCGGCCAGAACATGCACGAAGTCCGGCTTCACATAATCCAGCAACCGCTGATAATGGGTGATCAGCAGCACTGCCTTGTCAGGCTTGCGCATGATGGCGTTGATGCCCGCGCCCACGATCTTGAGCGCGTCGATGTCGAGGCCCGAATCCGTTTCGTCGAGGATCGCCAGCTTCGGGTCGAGAATGCCCATCTGCACCATTTCGGCGCGCTTTTTCTCGCCGCCTGAAAAACCGACGTTCACCGGGCGTTTGAGCATGTCCATGTCGAGCCGCAGCAGCGCCGCCTTTTCCTTGGCGAGCTTGAGAAATTCGCCCCCGGACAGCGGTTCCTCGCCGCGCTGCTTGCGCTGCGCATTGGCCGCCTCGCGCAGGAACTGGACGAAGGAAACACCGGGGATCTCGACCGGATACTGGAATCCCAGGAAAAACCCGGCAGCGGCACGCTCGTACGGTTCGAGCGCGAGCAGGTCTTGCCCCAGAAACGTGACCGTGCCGCCCGTCACCTCGTAACCGGGGCGACCGCCGAGCACATAGCCGAGCGTCGACTTGCCCGCGCCGTTCGGTCCCATGATCGCGTGGACCTCGCCCGCGTTCACGGCGAGAGTCAGCCCCTTTAGGATGGGCTTGCCGGCGACAGTGGCGTGAAGGTCAGTGATCTGGAGCATTGCTTTTCCTGTTGCGCGAAGTGCCCATGGCCGCGCGATGCGCCCGCCGCGATTCCTGCTTGTCGGCGATGCGCAGCCGCATCCCGGCAGTGATCCGTTCGAGCACCGGATCGATGTTTTCGAGAATGTCGCTGGCCTTGATCCACATCACCCGGATGCCCACCGCCTCGAGGCTCTTGTCGCGGCGCTTGGCCAAGGCCTCGTTCGCGCCCTCCTCGTCGATGGAGATCGCCATGCCGATGGGGTGGCAATTGAAATCGACGATGGCCGAGCCGACCACGGCATGCCGCGTGAACTTGTAGCGACCAAGATCGGCAGCGGCGAAGCGTGCGGCCAGCGCCTTGTGCGCCTCGCTCGAATGGCGGCGCATCTCGCGCGCTTGCGCGTGCAGGGCGTCGAGCCGCGATTCGGATATTTCCCAGCCGCGTCCGCGCTTCTTCAAAGAAGGTGCTTCGGCCTGCTGCGAAGGGTCGCGCAGCTTGAGGGTCGGCTTCTCGCTCATCCCACGCTTCCTTCCAGCGAAATGCCAAGCAGCTTCTGCGCCTCGACCGCAAATTCCATCGGCAATTGCTGGAGCACTTCCTTGGCGAAGCCGTTGACGATCAAGGCCACGGCCTCCTCCTGCCCCAGCCCACGCTGCATCGCGTAGAACAGCTGGTCGTCGGAAATCTTGCTGGTGGTCGCTTCGTGCTCGATCTGCGCGCTCGGGTTCTTCACCTCGATATAGGGCACGGTATGCGCGCCGCATTCGTGACCTAGCAGCAGCGAATCGCACTGGGTGAAATTGCGCACTCCGTCCGCCGAAGCGCCAACGCGCACCAGTCCGCGATAGGTGTTGCTGGACTTGCCCGCTGAAATGCCCTTCGAGATGATCGTCGAGCGCGAGCCGCGACCGTTGTGGATCATCTTCGTGCCGGTATCGGCCTGCTGGAAATTGTTGGTCACGGCAACCGAGTAGAATTCGCCCACCGAATCCTCGCCGTTGAGCACGCACGAGGGATATTTCCAGGTGATCGCCGATCCGGTCTCGACCTGCGTCCAGCTCACCTTGCTGCGCGCGCCCTGGCACAGCGCCCGCTTCGTGACGAAATTGTAGATGCCGCCCTTGCCCTGTGCGTCGCCGGGATACCAGTTCTGCACGGTCGAATACTTGATCTCGGCATCGTCTAGCGCGACCAGCTCGACCACGGCAGCATGAAGCTGGTTCTCGTCGCGTTGCGGCGCGGTGCAGCCTTCGAGGTACGAGACATAGCTGCCCTTCTCGGCCACAATGAGGGTGCGCTCGAACTGGCCGGTATTCTCGGCATTGATGCGAAAATAGGTGGAAAGCTCCATCGGGCAGCGCACGCCCTCCGGAATCCACACGAAGGTGCCGTCCGAAAACACTGCCGAGTTGAGGCAGGCGAAATAGTTGTCGTGCTGCGGCACCACGCGGCCCAACCACTTTTTCACAAGGTCGGGATATTCGCGGATCGCCTCCGAAATCGAGAGGAAGATCACGCCCGCCTTGCTCAATTCCTCGCGGAAGGTGGTGGCGACCGAAACCGAATCGAACACCGCATCAACCGCGACCTTGCGCGCACCCTCGACCCCGGCGAGCACCTTTTGCTCCTCAAGCGGAATGCCTAGCTTTTCGTAAATGCGCAGGATCTCGGGATCGACCTCGTCCAGCGATTCGAGCTTCGGCTTGGCCTTCGGCGCGGCGTAGTAATAGGCCTGCTGGTAATCGATGGGCGGAACATTGAGCTTGGCCCAGTCGGGCGGGGTCATCTCCAGCCAGCGGCGGAAGGCCTTGAGCCGCCAGTCGAGCATCCATTCCGGCTCGTCCTTCTTGCCCGAAATGAACCGCACCGTGTCTTCGGAAAGGCCCTTGGGGCCGAATTCGGTTTCGATGTCGGAGGACCAGCCGTGCTCGTAATCGGCTACTTTTGCGGCAGCATCGCGAGCCGCCTGGTCGCGCAGGTTGGCGTCGTCGGTCATCGTCCTGCCTCCGCGAGTCGGGTGAGCGGGACTTCCGCAAGGGCGCCGCGCAGCGCCTCGTTGACCACCGGCCAATGACCGCGCACGCCGCAAGCCTCTTCCAGCGAGCAATCGTGGCGGCCCTGTTCGAGGCAGGCAGTCATGGCGATCGGCCCCTCGACCGCCTCGACGATATCGGCAAGGGAGATCGCGGCAGCCGGGCGCGCAAGACGGATGCCGCCGCCCACGCCCCGCGTCGAGTGAAGCAATCCAGCCGCGGTCAAACGGCTGACGAGCTTCTGCACGGTGGGTGCGGGAAGGCCGGTCTCTTCCGCGAGCTGCCCGGCAGACAGGCGCGCACGCTGTCCGCTGGCGAACGATTCGCCCGCTCCGCAACCGCAATGGCGCGAAGCGGCGGCCATGATGACAACGGCATAGTCGGCCATGGAGGATAGGCGCATTGTTTACCGGATTCCTGCTGCGGTCCAAATTGGACCGAATCATTCCGGTTTCACCTAGGGTGGAAATATCCCGGTTTCAAGGGATTTGCCTGCCCGAAGGTGCAGGTTTAACCAGAATGCAGGCGGGATAAAAAAGACGGCTCCCCGACGATGTCGGGAAGCCGCTAGAAATCGAGAGGCTCGGGAGCAAAAGATTGGCCCGCAGCCCATCGGGTCGCCCCTGCCCCTTAAGGCAGGTTGCACTGAGTCGAATTGTAGGAATGCGACACTGCGGAAAATTACGCATCCGCTGTAATAAAGTTGCGCTGCATGCCTCCGCGTTTGTGCGCAGCCCTGCTCGCCGCTATCGCGCTCACCCATGATCTACAGCCTCCTGCGCCCGACCCTTTTCGCACTCGAAGCTGAACGTGCCCATGCCCTGTCACATCTCGCGCTCAGGCTGATGCCGAAAGGACGCGAGATCCAACCCGGTGGGCCGCTCGCAACGCGAGTGGCAGGAATCGATTTCCCCTCGCCGCTGGGCATGGCCGCCGGATACGACAAGGATGCCGAATTGCCCGACGCCCTGCTTGGGCTCGGTTTCGGTTTTGTCGAGCTTGGCTCGATCACGCCGCTGCCGCAATCAGGCAACCCGAAGCCGCGACTGTTCCGCCTCGCCGAGGACCGCGCCATTATCAACCGCATGGGCTTCAACAATGGTGGCGGCGATGCGGCAGTTGCGCGGCTACGCAAGCGCAAGAGCGGGCGGGCCGGGCCGCGAGTGGTCGGCATCAACATCGGCGCGAACAAGGACGCGGCGAACCGGATCGACGACTATGCCGCGATGGCCCGGCTGATGGCGCCTTTCGCGCATTATCTGGCGGTCAATGTGTCGAGCCCCAATACACCCGGCCTGCGCGCTCTTCAGGACGAGGCGGCGCTTACCGAACTGCTCGATGCAGTGATGCAGGCGCGCGGTGCTTCAGGACCGCCGATATTCCTGAAGGTCGCGCCCGACCTGGAACCTGCGGACATCGACGCGATAGCCCGGGTGGCTATCGACAAGGGCTTGGGTGCCCTGATCGTCTCCAACACCACAATCAGCCGCCCACCGCTGCGCTCGCCCCATCGCGACGAGGCTGGCGGCCTGTCGGGCGAACCCTTGCGCGAACTTGCGCTGCAAAGGCTACGCGATTTCCGCAAGGCGACAGGCGGGCAGGTGCCGCTGGTCGGCGTCGGCGGGATCGCCAGCGCTGAACACGCCTGGCAGCGCATCCGCGCCGGGGCCAGCCTGGTGCAGCTCTACAGCGCGCTGATCTATGAAGGGCCGGGACTGACGCGACGAATCAACCAGGGGCTGGAAGCGCTAATGCAGCGCGATGGCTTCGCTTCCATTGCCGAGGCAGTGGGAAGCGAATAGACCGGCTCGATGCTGCTTCGCATCACTACTCTCGCCCTCGCTTCGCTGTCGCTCGCTGCCTGCGCCACGGCTCCATCAGCCCGTCCGGCGAATGCGGACAGCGCCTCGACCTCGCTCGGGGCTGGCATGGTCAGCGCCGCCGACCCGCGCGCAGCCGAAGCGGGAGCGGAGATCCTTCGCAAGGGCGGCAATGCAACCGACGCGGCGATTGCAACGATGCTGGCCTTGACCGTTGTCGAGCCGCAAAGCTCGGGGATCGGCGGCGGCGGCTTCTACGTCTGGGCCGACAACAGCGGCGCGGTCGAAACGCTGGACGGGCGAGAGACTGCCCCGGCAGCTGCTGGTCCGGACTGGTTTCTCGGTCCCGACGGCAAGCCGATCCCGGGCCGCGAAGCCGTCCGCTCCGGGCTTTCGATCGGCGTTCCCGGCAATGTCGCGCTCGCGGCCAAGGCCCAAGCCCGCCATGGCAGGCTTGGCTGGGCGAGGCTGTTCGACCCTGCGATCCGGCTGGCGCGCGATGGCTGGACGCTCTCTGATCGCGGGCGTGCTTTCCTGGAACGCAGCAAGGCAACCGCCAGCCGCACCCAGACCGGCAAGGCGCTCTATTTCGATGCGCAGGGCAATGCCCTGCCGGTCGGCACCGTGCTGACCAATCCGGCCCTGGCCACCACCCTTGAGCGTATCGCCAAGGGCGGCGCGAAGGCTTTCTACGAGGGTGAGGCCGGCACCATGCTCGCCGAAGTGATCGCCTTCGACACGCCGCGCCCAGTTGGCATGAGCGAGCGCGACGTTCACGGTTACACCGCCAAATGGCGCGAGCCGGTTTGCGGCACCTACCGCGCCCACCGTCTGTGCTCGATGGGTCCGCCCAGCTCGGGCGCGACCACGCTCATCGCCATTCTCGGCCAGCTCGAACGCTTCGACTTGTCGCAGTTGCGCGCAGACAATCCCGTGTTCTGGCACCTTTTCGCCGAATCACAGCGGCTCGCCTATGCCGATCGTGAGCGGTTTCTCGCCGATCCGGATTTTGTCACGGTGCCCGTCGCCAAGCTGATCGAGCCTGGCTATCTCGCACGGCGCGGTGCGCTGATCCAGTCAGACAGGGTCCAGACAACGGTCGGACCCGGGCTGGATGCGCCTGCACCCGATGGCAACGAACCGCCCGAAAAGGGCACCTCGCACTTTTCAATCGTCGATGGCGAAGGCAACGCCGTCAGCTTCACCTCGACCATCGAAGGACCGTTCGGTTCGGGCCTGATGCACCAGGGCTACTTCCTCAACAACGAGCTGACCGATTTCAGCATGCTGCCGGAGGTAGGGGGAAAGCCAGTCGCCAATCGGGTCGAAGGCGGCAAGCGGCCACGTAGCTCGATGACACCGACGGTGGTCTTTTCGCCCGACGGCAAGCTGATCGCCGTGATCGGCGCGGCAGGCGGCGGTACGATCCCGGTCCAGGTGGCGCGCACGATCATCGCCCTGATCGACTGGAAGCTGCCGGTCTCTCAAGCCCTCGCCGTGCCCGTGCTCTACTCACCCGAAGACACCGTGATCGTCGAGAAGGGCTCCGCGCTCGAAGCGATGATTCCAGCCTTGAAAGCGCTTGGACATGCGCGCTTGGTCGCCTTCGATCTGCCGTTGAAGACCAATGCCGTGACCATCGGCCCGGCCGGTCTCGATGGCGCGGGCGACCCACGAGGAGAAGGCGTGGCGGTCCGGCCATGACAGCGGGCTTGTAGCTGAGCCGACCCAGCCCTAAAATGCTGGCAAACATGCCTTCCGGAGAGGGTCGCCGCGTGCAGATTTCCGATTTCGACGCAAGCCCAAATCTCGTTTCGCTGTTCCTGGACCGCGCTGACCACCTCGGCGAGGAGCCGATGCTCTGGGCAAAGCGCGACGGCAAATGGCATTCGATCAGCTGGGCCGAAGCCGCGCGACAGGTCTGCCTGATCGCTCAAGGCCTGCGCGCCAATGGCCTGAACGCGGGCGACCGCGTGATGCTGGTTTCCGAGAACCGGCCCGAATGGTGCCTTGCCGACCTTGGCATCATGGCGGCAGGCTGCATCACCGTTCCGGCCTACACCACCAATACCGAGCGCGATCACCTCCATATCCTCAACAATTCGGGCGCGCGTGCGGTTATCGTCTCCACCGCGAAGCTCGCCAAGCCGCTGATCGCCGCCCTGGCGCAGAGCGATGCCAGTGAGCTTCTCTTTACCATCGAGCCGGTGCCGCACGCTCAGGAAGGCAGCTTTTCCTGGCACGAATGGGACGAGTTGCTCGAAGGCAATGGCGTGGCGGCCCGAAAGGCGGTCGACAAACGCCTGGCCGGCATAGGTCGCAGCGATCTTGCCTGCATCATCTACACCAGCGGAACCGGCGGCGCGCCGCGCGGCGTGCGCCAGCATCACGGTGCGATCCTGTGCAATGTCGACGGCGCCGCGCGGGCGATCGTCGAGGATTTCGGCTGGGGCAAGGAAGTGTTTCTCTCGTTCCTGCCGCTCAGCCACGCCTACGAACACACCGGAGGGCAGTTCCTGCCTATCGGCCTTGGCGCGCAGATCTATTACTCGGAGGGCCTCGAGAAGCTCTCGTCCAACATCGAGGAAGTGCGTCCGACGATCATGGTAGTCGTCCCGCGGTTGTTCGAACTGTTGCGCACGCGGATCATCAAGCAGATCGAAAAGCAGGGCAGGCTTCGCGCCACCTTCATGGAGCTTGCCGTTTCGATCGGCCTGCGCAAGCAGGAGGGCAAGCAGCGCCTGATCGACGCCCCTCTCGATTTCCTGATCGGCAGGGTGCTTCGCCCTAAGATCCAGGCGAAATTCGGTGGGCGAATCAAGGCGCTGGTCTCGGGCGGCGCACCGCTCAATCCCGAGATCGGCACGTTCTTCGAATCGATGGGCCTGACCCTGCTGCAAGGATATGGGCAGACCGAAGCCGCGCCTGTCATCAGCTGCAACCGGCCGCGCGATGGCCTCAAGATGGATACGGTCGGCGCGCCCTTGCGCGGGGTTGAGGTGAAGAGCGCCGAGGACGGCGAGATCCTGGTGCGCGGCGAACTGGTGATGCACGGATACTGGGCAAACGATGCGGAGACGGCCCGCGCACTTCAAGACGGCTGGTTGCATACCGGCGACATCGGCCATCTCGACGGGAAGGGCCGCATCGTCATCACCGACCGAAAGAAGGACATGATCGTCAACGACAAGGGCGACAATGTCTCCCCGCAGAAGATCCAGTCGATGCTCACGCTCCAGCCGGAAATTGCGCAGGCCATGGTGATCGGCGACAAGCGGCCCTACATCGTCGGCCTGCTGGTCCCCGACGACGAATGGGCGCGCGACTGGGCCAAGGCGCAGGGCGTGACCGGCGATCGCGCGGATCTGGCCGGGAACGCAGAATTCCGCGCCGCGCTGCGCGAGGCGGTGGACCGGGTCAATGCGCAA
>JAURNJ010000034.1 GCA_030830245.1 Novosphingobium sp.
GCACGAAACCTTCGACGAACAAGGCTGGTATCACTCGGGCGACATGTTCAGCGTGGACGTGCAAGGATACTGCTACTTCAAGGGCCGCACTGGCGACATCATCCGCACCAATGGCGCGCAGGTTTCCCCGCGCGAGGTCGAAGGCGTGCTCAGCGACGTGACCGGCGGACGCACTGCCATCGTCATCGGCGTGCCCGATCCGGCGCGCGGCCAGGCAGTGACAGCCGTGCTGGTCGGCTCCGATCCGGTCGACCAGGCAGCGCTGACCGCCGCGCTTCGCGATCGCCTTTCGGCCTACAAGGTGCCGCGACGTTTCCTGACCATGGAGGAAAGCGAATTGCCGCTCCTGTCGAGTGGCAAGATCGACCTCAAGAAATTGGCGGAGATAGCCAGTGAGCGGTGAGACGGTCTTCGCCCTGCTTGCCGCCAACGCCGCTGCGCGCGGTGACAAGGATGCCATGGTCGATCCGCAGGCGCGCCAGACCTGGGCCGAGCTGGACCGCGAAAGCGCGGCGCAGGCCGCCCGGATGGTCGACGCGGGGGTCAACAAGGGCCACCGGATAGCGCTGATGGCGGAAAACAGCGCGCGATGGGTCATGTTCGCCTGCGCCGCGATGCGCATCGGCGCGGTGCTCGTGCCGCTCTCGACCATGCTGCGCGGACCCGAACTGGCTGCGCAGTTGCGCGTGGCGGGCGTGCGGCACCTGATTGTCCAGCCTGAAATCCGTGGCCGCGACATGCGCGCGGAACTGGCCACGCTCGACCACGCCATGCTGCCCTCGCTGGTCAACCTGTGGTGGAGCGACGAGGCCCTGCCGCCCGCCTCCACCGAGGCAACAGGGGTGGCGCAGGCGCTGGGCGAGCGACTACTTCCCGCCGACGAGCTGGCCGTGATCTTCACTTCGGGCAGCAGCGGCGAACCTAAGGGCGTGATCCACACCCACGGCGCGGCGATCCGCGCAAATGCGGGGGGCAATGCCGCAAGGTGCATCGCACCGGACTCGCGCCTCTATCTGCCGATGCCGCTGTTCTGGGCGGGCGGGTTCTGCACCGGGCTGATGTCTGCGCTCAACACGAGCTGCACGCTGCTGACCGAATCCGGCAGCGATGCGGCAGACACGCTGGCGTTCCTCTCGCGCGAGAAAGTCACCCTTTTTCGCGGCTGGCCCGATCAGGCCGCACGCACGGCTGCCCATCCCGATTTCGCATCGACGGACCTGTCATCGCTTCGGCCTGGCAGCCTCGATGCGATTACGCCCGGCTCTGCGCCGCCACCCGGCGCGCGCGCGCCGCTGCTCGGCATGACCGAAAGCTTCGGCCCCTATTGCGGCTGGCCCCTCGACCAGCTTCTGCCGGAGGGCAAGCACGGCTCGATAGGCAAACCCTTCGCCCATGCTAGGGTGCGCATTGTCGATCCGGACAGCGGCGCGGTTCTGAGCGCGGACGAGACCGGCGCGATCCAGGTTGGCGGGCGGAACGTGCTGAAGGGCATTTGCGGACGCGAGCGCGAGGACACGTTTACGCCAGACCTGTGGTACGACACCGGTGACATGGGGCGCATCGATGCCGATGGCTTCCTGTGGTTTGCAGGCCGCCGCGACGACATGGTCAAGATCGCGGGCGCAACCGCCTACCCAGCGGAAACCGCTGCCATGCTCGAACGCCTGCCGGGTGTCGAACGCGCGGTGGTTTGCGACGTGGCAGTCGATGGCGAGACCCGGTTTGGCGCGGCGGTGGCCGGAGTGGGTCTGTCGGTGGAAGAGCTAGCCTCGGCGGCGCAGGCTGCGCTCAGCCCGTTCAAGGTTCCGCGCCTGTGGCTGCTGCTAGGCTCGGCGGACGAGCTGCCTCGTCTCGTTTCTGGCAAGGTCGATGTCGCGAAATTGCGCGAAATGATCGAGGCGCGCGGGGTTACCGCCCCTTGAAATCCGGAGCACGGCGCTCGGCAAAGGCCTTGACGCCTTCCTTGAAATCCTCGGTCTCCACCGCCGCCTGCTGGCTTTCCGCCTCGACCTGAAGCGAGGCCTCGAAGCTCTGCTCCAGCGCAGCGCGGACCTGCTGCTTGATCAGGGCGAGCGAACGGGTGGGCATCGCCGCCAGCTTCACCGCGATCTCGCGGGCGCGCGCCATCAGCGCCTCATCGTCTACCACCTCGGTGACAAGGTTGCAGCGCTCGGCCTTTTCGGCGCTCATCTTGCCAGCGAGCAGCGCCATTTCGAGCGCCCTCACCCGGCCCGCCGCGCGAGCCACCAGCCAGGTGCCGCCGACATCCGGGGTGAGGCCGAGGTTGGCGAAAGTGAAAACGAAGTTCGCGCTTTTCGCCGCAACGATGATGTCTCCCGCCAGCGCAAGCGAGGCTCCCGCCCCTGCCGCGACGCCGTTCACCGCCGTGACGATCGGCACCGGCGCATCGGCAAAGGCGCGCGCCAGCGGCTTGTAATAGGTTTCCATCATGCCGAGCACGTCGGACTTGCCCTCGCCGACACCAGCCCCGCCAAGGTTGGCCCCGGCACTGAAGCCGCGCCCTGCCCCGGTGACGATCAGGGCACGAGCACCGGCTAGAACTTCGCCATTCATGGCGGCGGCGATCTCCAGCGCCATGTCAGGCGTGAAGGCGTTGAGCACCTGCGGCGCATTGAGCGTGACGATCGAGACCGCACCTTCGCGTTCGACCAGCACATTTCCCGATTCGCTCATGCCCGCGCCTCTTTCGTCAATTGTCTAACCCAAACGCACTTGCAGTACTCGACAACCGCTGTCCATAGGCGCAGGATTTGCTGGAGGAACAGGGGAGGACAATGGCCGAATTCACCGCCGAAAGCCTGATCGCCGCCGAGCACGCGCGGCGCGCGGCCATCGTCGCGCTCGATATCGAAGCGCTGGAAGCGATGACCGCCGATCATTTCCATTATGCCCATGTCTCGGGCCTCGTCGAAACCCGTGAGGAGTATTTCGCACGGACACGGGCCAGCCTTGACGCTCCGGCGCGTATCGTGGCGACCAGCGCACGCGACATCGTGGCGGAAATGCGTCAGGGCTATGCGCTGCTCAAGGGCACATCGCACATCGAGACGACCTTGATGAAATTCGATTCGCTGTTTCTTTCGGTCTGGGAACCGGGAGAGAATGGCTGGATGATCGTGGCCTACGCCTCGACCCCGGTGGAGCTTCCGGCGTCGTTCCTCTCACGTTGAGCGCTGGATTTCAGCCTCCGAACGGGGGCTGGGTCAGGATCGTGTGCGGACGCGATTCGGTCCGCTTCCACAGCCGCTTCAGGATCGCCACGGCCTCATCCGGCGCTTCGTAGGGCCAGAAGTGATCCGCAGGCACAGTGTTGAATTCCGCGCCGATCCGCCCGGCCATGCGCCGTCCGATCTCGGTCGGCACGATCAGGTCGTTCTCGCCCCAGATGAAGGCGGTGGGGATGACGATGCGAGCGAGATCGTCGACCCATTCGGTGCCCACGTTCACTGCCGAGCGATAGAGGCTCATGATCCGATGCACGCTCTTCGGATATTCGAAGGCGTTGTGCTTCGCGTCATCCTCCGGAAAGCCGAGGCGTTGCAGCGAAGGGGCCATCATCTGCCCGCCTTCAAGCGCATCCGAAATCTGCTCGCCAAGGCCGGGCTTCATCCATTCGGTCCACAGGTTGTGGAGCGGCCAGTGCGGGTCGATTGGCGCGTTGCCGACCGCAAGCGAACGCAGCAGTTCAGGCCGCAGCGAGGCTGCGCGCAGCGCAATCAGGCAGCCCCAGTCGTGCCCGACGAGATGGACCGGGCCGCCACGCTCGTAGAGGCCTTCGAGCTGGGCGATCGCCCAGTCGACATAGCTTTCCTTGACCGGCACCCAGCCTTCAGGTGGCTCGGCGGTGAAGCCAGGCAGGTCGGGCGCAAGCACCTCGTCCTGGCGGTCGATGCGCGAAAGGATTGGCTGCCACAGGCGCGAGGTGGCGGGAACGCCGTGGATGAACAGGACCGGCATGACTCAATTCTCCGACAAGTAGATCATGACAATTGGTTCAGGCCGAGGCGAAAATGGTGATGCTGCGTGAACCGGAGCGCAGCGTACGTATTGTACGTGAGCACCCGAAGTGCGCAGAAGCGCCATTTGCAGCCCGGCATGGAACAACTGTCAGCGGTAGGTCCAGCCGCCATCGACGGTGAGCGTATCACCATTGACGTAGCTCGAATCGTCGCTGGTGAGGAACAGCATCGCCTTGACCACGTCCTCCGGGGTGCCGAGGCGTTTGAGCGCTGCGGTTTCGGTCAGCCGGTCCTTGGTTCCGTCGGTCGCCAGCAATTCGGTGATCATGTCGGTGGGAATGGTGCCGGGGCAGACCGTATTCACGCGAATGTCCGGCCCAAGCTCCATGGCAAGGCAATTGCTCAGCATGATGACGCCGGCTTTTGACACGCAATAGGCGGTAGAACCCGCCGAAGGCTTGAGGCCACCGATCGAGGCAATATTGACCATGGTGCCGCCCCCGGCGCGCTTCATTGCCGGAGCCAGCGCCTTGCACATCAGCATGGTGCCGGTGAGGTTGACGCCAAGGACGCGGTCCCATTCCGCCCGCGTGGCTTCCATCTGCGGTTTCATCAGGAAAATGCCGGCCGCGTTGACCAGGCCATCGACACCTCCCATCGCGGCCTCCGCCTCGGCGCAGAACCGCTCGACATCGGCCTCGTCGGCGACGTCGCAACCGGCGCCGAACTGGCCCAGCCGATCGGCATTGGCGCGCACCGCCTGCTCGTCGCGATCGCACAGCGCCAGGC
>JAURNJ010000316.1 GCA_030830245.1 Novosphingobium sp.
GATACGCGCACGCGGCTGACCCGCACGATCGACCTCAATATCCCCGTCGTCTCCTCGGCGATGGACACCGTGACCGAGGCGGACATGGCCATCATCATGGCGCAGATGGGCGGGATCGGCGTGCTCCACCGCAACCTGACGGTCGAGGAGCAATGCGCCGCCGTCCGCGCGGTCAAGCGGTTCGAGAGCGGCATGGTGGTCAATCCCATCACCATCACGCCCGATGCCACCCTGGGCGAGGCCCAGGCGCTGATGAAGCATAACCGGATCAGCGGCATTCCGGTGGTCGAGAACGGCGGCAAGCTGGTCGGCATCCTGACCAATCGCGACGTGCGTTTTGCCGACAACCCCAGCCAGCCGGTGCGCGAACTGATGACGAGCGAGAACCTCGCGACGGTACGGCTCGGCACGAGCGGCGACGATGCTCGGCGCCTGCTGCACCAGCGCAGGATCGAAAAGCTGCTGGTGGTCGACGATGCGTTCCACTGCATCGGCCTAATCACCGTCAAGGACATAGAGAAAGCCGTTACCTTCCCCAATGCCACCAAGGACGAGGCCGGACGCTTGCGGGTAGCGGCAGCGACAACCGTTGGCGACAAGGGCTTCGAGCGGACCGAGGCGCTGCTTGACGTCGAGTGCGACGTGATCGTGATCGATACGGCCCACGGCCACAACCGCGACGTTTCACGCGCGGTGGAGCGGGTGAAGAAATTCTCCAATTCGGCGCAGGTCATCGCGGGCAACGTGGCGACTGCCGAGGCGGCGAAGGCGCTGATCGACGCAGGCGTCGATGCGATCAAGGTCGGCATCGGTCCGGGCTCGATCTGCACCACCCGGATTGTTGCGGGTGTCGGCGTGCCGCAGCTCACGGCGGTGATGGACGCGGCGGCTGAAGGGAACAAGGCTGGCGTTCCGATCATTGCCGATGGCGGCCTGCGCACCTCGGGCGATGCGGCAAAGGCGCTTGCGGCGGGGGCCTCGGCGATCATGATCGGATCGATGCTGGCCGGGACGGAAGAAGCGCCAGGCGAGACGTTCCTCTATCAGGGGCGCGCCTACAAGAGCTATCGCGGCATGGGTTCGTTGGGAGCGATGGGTTCCGGCTCGGCGGACCGATATTTTCAGGGCGAGATCAAGGATCAGATGAAGCTGGTGCCCGAAGGGATCGAAGGGCAGGTCGCCTTCAAGGGCCCGGCGAAGGACGTGATCCATCAGCTCGTCGGCGGCATCAAGGCAGCGATGGGCTATACCGGATCGGCGACCATCGAGGACCTGCGCACCAAGGCGCAGTTCATCCGCATCACCAATGCGGGGCTGCGCGAAAGCCATGTCCACGATGTCACCATCACCCGCGAGGCGCCGAACTATCCGACGCGCTAGGGTCTCCTTGTGACTCCCTCTGCCCGGGTCCAGGCCGCTATCGAGATCCTCGACCTCGTGATCGCAGCGGCGCGTGGCAATGGCGCTCCAGCCGACCGCATCATCTCCGAATGGTTCAAGTCCCGCCGCTTTGCCGGATCGAAGGACCGGCGCGCTGTTCGGGATCTCGCGTATCGGGGGATCCGGACTTGCGGGGACATTCCGGCGAGCGGGCGCGCGGCTATGCTTCGCATTGCCGGGGACGATCCGGCGCTCGCCTCTCTGTTTGATGGATCGCGCCATGGGCCGGCGCCGGTCAGCGCGGACGAGCCTGTCGCCGAAGGCTGGTTTGCGCCTGCCTGGCTCGAAGAGCGGCTGGCTGGCAGCGGAATTGAAGGAGATGAGGCGGCGGCACTTCTGGAACGCGCTCCGCTCGATGTGCGGATCAACCCGTTGCGTGCCGGGTCCGCGAACCTGCCCGAAGGTGGCGAGGAGATCGGCGTGCCGGGAACCCTGCGCTATCCTCACGGTACCCGCATCGAGGACAGCGAGGCCTTCCGGCAAGGCGCAATCGAAGTGCAGGACGCCGCCTCGCAGCTGGTTTGCCATGCGCTCGCTGCACAACCCGGCGAATCGGTGATCGACCTGTGTGCGGGTGCAGGCGGCAAGACTCTGGCGATCGCGGCGGCAATGGGAGGGACGGGCAAGCTCATCGCCTGCGATACGGATCGTTCGCGTCTCTCCCGGCTTGGGCCTCGCGCTCAAAGAGCCGGAGCCGACGCGATGATCGAGACGCTACTGCTCGATCCGGGCCGCGAACTCGAAGGGCTTGCCGATTGGCAGGGCAAGGCTGACGCGGTGCTCGTCGATGCGCCGTGCTCGGGGACAGGCACCTGGAGGCGCAATCCGGAAAATCGCTGGCGGCTGACCCCGAGTGAGCTGGACCGGCTGACTGCCCTGCAGGCGCGCCTGCTCGATCTTGCCGCGACCTTGGTCCGGCCCGGCGGGCGGCTGCTCTATGCAGTGTGCGCCCTGCTGGACGAGGAGGGGGCAGACCAGGTTGCGGCGTTCCTGTCGCGGCATGATGGCTGGCAGGCGGATAGGATCTTGCTTGGTCACGGCACACCGCGCGGGCAAGGTTTGCGCCTGTCCCCGTTTCGCGACGGGACGGATGGGTTTTTCTTCGCACGCCTCGCGCGGATATGTTAGTCTTGGCCATGACTCGGCTTCCACATCTGGCCAAGGAATACCTGATGCGCTTCACTCCTGCAGCACTTGCCCTGTCGCTCCTCGCTGGCGTCACCTCCAGCATGGCATGGTCGGATGCGGGCGAGAAACTGGCGCCCAAGGCTGCCCTGCTGGTGGCGCAGGGGCAGGAGCGAATGGCGTCTGGCGATGTGGATGGCGCCCTCGATGCCTACGAAGCGGCGCTTGTCGCCCATCCGGGCAATGCCACGGTTCTCGTGAAACTTGCCGAGGCTACCCGCCTGCAAGGCATGCAAGGCAAGGCGCTGCGCTATTATCGCTCGGCGCTCGTCAGCGATCCGCGCAACGTGGCGGCGATTTCGGGGGAAGGCGCCGCGCTTGCCGAAAAGGGCGCTGTCGCCAAGGCGCGGCGCAACCTTGCGCAGCTCGAACGCCTTTGCGGCAACGATTGCGAAGCCACGCGCAAGCTCGCTGCCGTGCTCGACGAACAGCCGACGAGGCTAGTGGTCACGGCAGAGGCAGTGAAGCCGCAGCCGGTGATTTCCGAGAACTGATCGTCAGATCAGCGCGCGGAATTCCTCCAGGACGGCGCGATAGACCTGCTGCTTGAAGGGCACGATTAGCTCAGGGAGGCTATCCGGCTGGACCCATTGCCACTCGCAGAATTCGGGCGGATCATGCGCGTCCAGCCGCACGTCGGCATCGCTGCCGCTGAAGCGGGCAAGGAACCAGTACTGGCGCTGGCCGCGATAGCGCCCTTTCCACAACTTGCCGAGCAGCTCTTCGGGCAGGTCGTAAAAGTGCTCTTCTCGCGACTGTGCGATGATCTGTGCGTGGTGCGCCGCGAGCCCGGTTTCTTCCTGCAGTTCGCGCATGGCAGCCGTATGCAGGTCTTCCCCCTCATCGACGCCGCCCTGCGGCATTTGCCAGAAATCCCTGCCGGATGGCTGGCCGCGCGTGTCGATGCGCTTGCCCACAAACGCGAGCCCGGCGGTGCTGACCAGCATCACGCCGACGCAGGGTCGATAAGGAAGGTGGGCAAAATCGGTCATTCCATTCCCTGTTCAGGCGGCGTAATCTACCGATGAAGCCGCGTTATCACGCGAATCCGGTGTCTTGCCGCGCTGGTTAGAACAGCAGGCAGGGGCTTGACTAGTGGCCTGCATCCGGGTTTGCGCATGATTACGGTTTTAGCCGGGAGAGATTTTCTGAATTGCCTGCAAATCGTGTTGGTATAGCGCCTTCCGACAGTCAATTCCTGAAAGCTGCCACAGAGGATTACGATGGCGACATTATCAGCCGAGCGGGATTCCGCGTCAGCACAAGTGGGCAGCGATTCGCCCGAAGCAGTGGTCGTGCGGTTCGCCGGCGACTCCGGCGATGGCATGCAGCTCACGGGCGGGCAGTTCACTCTGTCGACCGCGCTTGCGGGCAACGATCTTGCCACCTTCCCCGATTTCCCCGCCGAGATCCGCGCGCCGCAAGGCACGCTTTTCGGCGTTTCCGCATTCCAGATCAATTTCGGATCGACCGACATCACCACTGCCGGCGATGCGCCTGACGTGCTGGTGGCGATGAACCCGGCAGCGCTCAAGACCAACCTCGATGCGCTTAAGCCCGGCGGGCTGATCATTGCCGACACCGGCGAGTTCAACAAGCGCAACCTCGAAAAGGCGAAGTATGCTGCCAATCCGCTCGAGGACGGCAGCCTCGCAAAGTGGGACGTGCTCGCCTTCGACATCAGCGCGCTGACCATCGAATCGGTCAAGCCCTTCGGCCTTGGCAACAAGGAAGCGCTGCGCTGCAAGAATATGTGGACGCTTGGTCTGGCGCTTTGGATGTTCGACCGTGATCGTCAGCCGATCATTGACGGGATCAACGCGAAGTTCGCTAAGAAGCCCGACATCGCTGGCGCCAACATCGCCGCCCTCAACGCCGGGCATGCCTATGGCGAGACGGCGGAAATCGCCGGGCCGGTGCGCCGCGTCCATGTTGACGCCGTTCCGGCCGCGCCGGGGCTTTACCGCACCGTCACCGGTGCCGAAGCGATCAGCCTTGGCCTTGTCGCCGGTGCTCAGCTCGCCGGCCTCCAGATGTTCTTCGGCGGCTACCCGATCACGCCTGCCTCCGCGATCCTGCACAACCTGGTGAAGGTTAAGGAATTCGGGGTCACCACCTTCCAGGCCGAGGACGAGATCGCGGCGATCTGTGCTGCCATCGGTGCGTCCTATGCGGGACAGCTTGGTGTGACTTCCTCCTCCGGCCCCGGCATTGCCTTGAAGGGCGAGGCGATGGGTCTTGCTGCGATGACCGAACTGCCGCTGGTGATCGTCAATTCGCAGCGCGGCGGCCCGTCGACCGGCCTGCCGACCAAGACCGAGCAGTCGGACCTCTACCAGGCTGTCTATGGCCGCAACGGCGATACGCCGATGCCGGTCATCGCCGCGCGCAGCCCGTCTGATTCGTTCTATTGCGCGATCGAGGCATGCCGCATCGCGGTCCAGTTCATGACCCCTGTGATCCTGCTGACCGACGGCTATATCGCCAATGCGGCCGAGCCTTGGAAGGTTCCCGATCCCGCCACGTTCGAGCCGTTCCCGGTTTCCTTCCTAGAGGAGAAAAACGGGCCGGACGACACCTTGCTGCCCTACAAGCGCGATCCACGCGGTGTGCGCCCTTGGATCAAGCCGGGCACCCCGGGGCTGACGCACCGCATCGGCGGCATCGAAAAGGCGATCGACACCGGCAATCTCGATTATTCTCCGGCTACGCACCAGGCGCAGACCGAAGCCCGCAAGGGCAAGATCGATGGCGTTGCCAACGCGATTCCCGAGCAGGACGTCTGTCTTGGCAACGATTCGGGTAAGCTTGTCGTGGTTGGTTGGGGCTCGACCTTTGGACCGATCCACCAGGCCGTGCGCCGTGCCCGTCGCAATGGCCTCGACGTGAGCCACGTCCACGTCCGCCATGTCTGGCCGCTGCCGGGCAACCTTGGCGACCTGTTGCGCCGGTACGAAAAGGTACTGGTGCCCGAGATGAACACGGGCCAGTTCAAGACCGTGCTTCGCGACCAGTTCCTGATCGATGCCAAGCCGCTCAACAAGGTATCCGGTCAACCCTTCACGATTGCCGAGCTTGAAGCCGCGATTGCGGAAATGCACGGCTAAGCGGGACGAAACGCCATGAATGAAATGACGAAAATCGAAACCACTCTCAAGGATTGGGAAACCGACCAGGAAGTCCGTTGGTGTCCCGGTTGCGGCGACTACGCGATCCTGAAGGCGGTGCAGCGCACCCTGCCGCAGCTTGGCGCGGACCCGTCGAAGACAGTGTTCGTCTCCGGCATCGGCTGTTCCAGCCGTTTCCCCTACTATGTCGAGAGCTACGGCTTCCACACGATCCACGGCCGCGCGCCTGCTTTCGCGACCGGCATCAAGCTCGCCAATCCCGAGCTCGATGTCTGGATTGTGACCGGCGATGGCGACGGCATGTCGATCGGCGGCAATCACACGATGCACGTGCTGCGCCGCAACCTCGATTGTCAGATCCTGCTGTTCAACAACGAGATCTACGGCCTCACCAAAGGCCAGTATTCGCCAACCAGCCGCCAGGGGACCAATTCGCCATCCTCGCCGCTTGGTTCGGTCGACCGCCCGGCCAGCCCTTGCGCTTTCGCGCTGGGTTCGGGCGCGCGCTTCGTGGCTCGCGGCTTCGACGTGTCGAAGAACCTGCCCGATGTGCTGAAGGCGGCCCATGCCCATCGCGGCGCGGCTTTCATCGAGATTTTCCAGAACTGCATCGTCTACAACAAGGACCGCTTCGACGATTTTGCCGCGGCCAAGGGCGTGGAAGACCAGCAACTGTGGCTGGAGAACGGCGCGCCGATGCTGTTCGATGGCGGGACCAAGGGCATTGCCATGGACCTTGAGACTTTGTCGCTCAAGGTCGTCGATGTGGTGGATGGTGACTGGCAGTCAGCCGGGGTTATCGTTCATGACGTGACCAATCGCGCGGTTGCCTACATGCTGGTCGACCTGCGCGTTGCACCCAAGTTCCGCGAGTTCCCGATGGCGCTCGGCGTGATCTATGACGATCCCAAGCCGACCTTCGATGCCGATGTCGTCGCGGAACGCGAAAAGTCGAGCGCTGGACGCACCGCCGATCTCGGCAAGCTGCTTGGCA
>JAURNJ010000317.1 GCA_030830245.1 Novosphingobium sp.
CGACGCACCCGCGCTTGCCGCTTCGCATGTCGGCATCGCGATGGGAACGGGTACCGATGTCGCGATCGAAAGCGCGGGCGTGACATTGGTGCGCGGCGACCTCGTCGGCGTTGTTCAGGCGCTCGTCCTGTCTCGGGCCACTATGCGCAACATCAGGCAGAACCTGTTCTTTGCCTTTGCGTATAATGCGCTCGGCATACCGGTCGCAGCAGGTGTCCTCTATCCATGGACCGGGTTGCTTTTGAACCCGATGATCGCGGCCGCAGCGATGAGCCTGTCTTCGGTATCGGTGATCGGCAACGCCCTGCGCCTGCGCGGCCTCGCTCTTCCCAAATTCGATACCTGAGCGATGGGGACGGGACGGAGATCGCAGGAGTGACGAATCAGACGATGCAGGATCAGGACCAAATCTCTGAGGAATCGCGCGAATGGCGCGGTGCTCATCCAGCCCTCTGGATCGCGATATTCGGAATTCTCATCGCTTTCGCCTGGGAGATGCTCCAGCTTCCTTTCTACCAGTCGGGAGGTCTGTCGCCTGCCGAGGCAGCACGTCGCTGCGGCCTGGCCTCGTTCGGCGATGCCGGGATCATGGTGGCCGCTTATCTCGGCGCCTCTGTCGGCAGTGGTAAAACGCCGTGGCTCGTAGACTGGCCGATCTCGCGTTTTGTCGGGTTCCTGGGAATCGGCCTGGCCATTACTGCCATGGTCGAAGTGCTGGCTGTCGGTGCCGACTGGGGGTGGTCCTATAGTGCAATCATGCCGCTGGTGCCCGGAACCAAAATCGGTCTCATACCGATCGCGATGTGGGTCGCGGTTCCCACAGCCTCCTTGTGGCTCGCGCGCCGTCTCGGCACCGGACCCCGCTGATCGCAAACCGGGATCACCTATCCCTCGACAGCTGCCGGCTGCGGTCCCGATGGTGATCGACTTATCCGAAATCCGGCAATCAGAGCGAGCAGCGTGAGCAATTGCGCGCCGATCGTCTCGACAGTCGGGAAGAAGCCGAGTTCGGCGAGGCGCGGCAAGCCGGCAATGAAAGTGGCGGAAAGAACTCCGGCCTCCTGGAAAGCGCCCACGCCCTTGCCCGCGAGAATGACCGCAAGGATCGCAATCAGGATAGCACTATAGCGGAAGAACTGGGTGATCGGCAGTTTGCGGCTGTAGCGCAGCATAACCCATGCGATGAACGCTAGCAGCGCGACTGCGGACAAGGCACCTGCCAATAAGATGCCGCTGCTCTGCGGGTTCCACAGGGCAGCGTAGAACAGAATAGTCTCGAACGCTTCCCGGTAGACGACCACGAATGCAAGACCAAAGAGAAACCATGCCGATCCGCGCGAAAGCGCCTTGCCCATTTTTTCCTGGATATAGCGCCGCCACTCCTCGGCCTGGGATTTGCCGTGCATCCAGATCCCGACCGATACGAGAATGACAGCCGCAAGCAGCGCGCCGATCCCTTCGGTCATCTCGCGGCTCGCCCCGCTGATGCTTACGAAGTAGGTTGCTACGACCCAGGTGGCGACACCTGCGAAAAGAGCAGCGATCCACCCACCATGGATATAGGGCAATACCTCGGACCGCTGCGACTTTTTCACAAAGGCGATCATGGCGATCACAACCAGAAGTGCTTCGATCCCCTCGCGCAGCAGGATGGTGAACGCCCCGAGAAAGGTCGAGATTTCGCTGGCCGCCTCAGGAGCCAACGCTTCCTCGGCTCTTGCCAGCAGACTATCGATGCGAGCCCTTAGTTGCTGTAGTTCGGATGGATTCGCACCGGACTCTATTCCGGCCCGGAATTGCCCGAGCGCCTGTTCTACCTCCCGCATCAAACCGCCATCGCGCGTTGCCAGGAGGGCCTCCAGGGGTTCAAACCCGTCGAGATAGGCAGACAGGGCAAGCTGCCGCGCTTCCTCTCGGTTGCCAGCCCGATAAGCTGACAGGCTGCGATCGAGCGTATCGCGAACGAAGGCGAGCGAACCTGCGTCATTTGCCTGTCCCACCGCATCGGGATTGGCGCGAAGATAGGCCATGACGGCGAGCGCACGGTCCTCGCCGATCTGCTCGGCCAGACTTTCCGGTGTGAGCGCGGCGAGCGTCTCGAGATCGGGGACAAGCTGGCGTATGCCATCATCTTCCCGCCAAATACGCTCGCCCTTGGCCACATCTTCAAAAGCAATGCTGCCGGCAAGGAATGCAAGCGCCCAGCGATCCTCGTCGGACAGCGATGCGAAGCTGGCCATGGACGTTCCTTCCAGCCCTTGCGTGATGACCTGGTAAAGCCCGAACGCACTGCGCTGCCGCGCCCGGTCGATATCGGTGAAGTCGATCGGCGGGGGATCAAGTGCCTGCATTGCGGCCGGTGGCGCACTTCCGGCGGCGCCGTGACACGAGGCGCAGTTCTGCGCGAAGAGAGTGCGGGCGCGGTCAAGGTCGGGCGCTTGCGAAGGGGCAAGCGGAACCGGGTAGGCTGTCAGCAACGAGGCTGCCAGCGCGCGCGCTAAGCGCCCAACTCGCTCGGCGGGTTCCTTATTGGCGATCAGAGCTCGCAGCTGGTCCGATCGGCGGATGAGTGCTTGATTGTCTTTAGTATCCGGCAATGCAGCGATCTGCCGCGCCACGACATCGGAAAACTCCACCATTTCGCGATATTCGAATTCGTCGGCAACACGTCCCTCGGAAACGGCGGAGGCGTAGTCGACCGCGATATAATCGAGCAGACGCCAGGTGGTTCGCACATCGGGTTCTTCCGCGTTCGCGGTGACGGACAGACACAGCGCAAGCGCCAGCAGAATGAGCCGCAGTGCCGGATGGACGGTGGCGGAGACGATGCGATGCATGAGGGGTCTCTATATCTGTTGCAATTAATTCGCAATAGCAGGGTGTAGACGGAAATGTATTTCCTCCAACCCCC
>JAURNJ010000318.1 GCA_030830245.1 Novosphingobium sp.
AGCACATCGTCTCGCTCGGCGAGGTCATGCTGATGGGCACCTACGGGCCGCAGGACGGCCTGGAAACCGAGCGGCGGATGCTGCGCTGGATACGCGACGTGAATGGAGAGCCTGTGCCCGAAAACCTCAAGTTCACCGTCGAGAGCGAACCGGCCACGGTGGGTCATTACCGTCGGGACTGGCTTCCGCACCAGTATCGCGACAAGCCTGTGGGCATGGCTGGAATGTGGCTCGCCGGGCTGGTGAGCGATGCCGAGGGTGGGACCTACCTAGCCATCAGGGGAGTGGACGACATGGCTCCCGGCATGGTCCACGCGGTCGTCCCCATCGTCGGCTTTCGCAAGCTGGACAAGGGCGACATGAGCGGCGAGCCGCCGCATCTGTTTGCCGAGTGGGGCACAGCGGACGAGATCGACTGGTACGAACCTTACGAGGCGATCGAGACCATTGGGCGCACGATGATGTCATACCCCACCGGGCGGATCGAGCGCGACCGGCATGGCTGTCACTGGTTCGATGCGAACAACCGCTGGGAGCTTCATGGCGAGACGGTCAGCGAGGTGTTCACCGTCCACGTTCCCGAACAGGACCGCGTCGAGGGCGACCTGTGCTATCGCCACGAGCTGCTCAAGGCGACCGGTCAGGTCAACGGCGTGCCGGTCGAAGGCTATATCCATCAGGACTATTCCTATGCGCCCAAGGGCAAGGTCTGGACCGAGACGGCGATCCCTCGCCTGATCCAGTCGCTTTGGGTCTCGTGGGTTCACGAGTTCGACGATGGCGAGATGGGCGGCGGCTGTTTCTGGCAAGCTCGCAAAGGCCTCGCCTTCGGCCCCGGCTATCAGGTCAGGAACGGGGTCACCACGGTCCACGACGATATCGTTGCGAACCTCTCCTTCGATGGCGACAACCACCTGGCGGCGATCGATGTCACGATCGGCGATATCTCGTATCGGTTCGAGACTGAATCGAAGAGCAGCCGCATGCATTACATCGCAAGGCTGGTGGACAGCTCGCTGGGCCGCAAGCCGGTCAAGTCATGGTGCTGGATCGAATATTCCGGCAGCTTCATGACCGGCGACAGCCTAGACGAGGCGCTCAAGCCGTTCGCCATCGTCAGGGGGCGCTAGCCCTCGAGGCGAGGGCAGTTTCCGATCAATCGGGATCGGAAACTTGCCTAAGCCCGTGCGGTGTTTGAGCGTCGCCTTTCCGTTCGCGCCAGCTTGAACGGAAAATGCACTAAAGCCCGTCGAGACCCTTGCTCACCATGATATTGACCGCTACCCGGCGATTCTGCGCCTTGCCCTCTGCTGTGTAATTGTCTGCCACGGGGTCGGCTTCGGCCATGCCGACGGTGATCGCGCTGCTCAACAGCTATGCCGGGCTTGCCTGTTCGGCGATGGGCTTCGCGCTCGACAACATGCTGCTGATCATAGTCGGCGCGCTCGACGGAACTTCGGGCTTCATCCTCGCGGTCATCATGTGCAAGGCGATGAACCGTTCGTTTTCCAATGTCATGTTCGGCGGTTTCGGACAGGTCGCCACTACTGCCGGGGGAGCAGTGGACGACCGCCCGGTGCGCTCGATGACGGCCGAGGAAGCCGCCCCTGTGCTCGAATTGGCAAGCTCGGTAGTCATTATTCCCGGCTACGGCATGGCTGTCGCCCAGGCGCAGCACCGTGTTGCCGAGCTATACGAGCACCTCGAGGAAAAGGGTGTCGAGGTAAAGTTCGCCATTCATCCTGTCGCGGGCCGCATGCCGGGCCACATGAACGTCCTGCTTGCCGAGGCCGACGTGCCCTATGACAAGCTGGTCGAGCTTGAGGACATCAACCCCGAAATGCCGCAGACCGACGTGGCGCTGATCATCGGCGCCAACGACACGATCAACCCAGCGGCGCGCGACGATCCGCAAAGCCTGATTGCGGGCATGCCGATCATCGAGGCGGACAAGGCGAAGACAGTGATGATCATCAAGCGTTCGATGAATGCGGGCTTCGCCGGAATCGACAACCCGATCTACTACAACGAGAACACCCAGATGCTGTTGGGCGACGCCAAGAAGATGTCCGAGCAGCTGGTGAAGGAACTGCAGGAACTCTAGGCCGCGCTCAGCCCTTTTTCTCCTCGCGCAGTTCCTGCTCGACCTCGTGCGCGGCCTCTGCCGCGACATCATTGAGGCGGTCGATCACGCGCTTATCCTTCGGGCTGATCAGGTAGCGCCAGACGCCATAGGCATTGATCGCCAGCATGATGCCGTTCTGCGTGACAGTCGGCATGCTGCCGCGAACGAGGCCCGCCGCGATCAGCAGGACCGAGACCACGCAGAATAGCACGAAGCCGATGCCGGTGCGGTGCCTTCCCCAATCGGCGGCGATGAGCACCGCTGCTGCCATGGCGCACAAGGCAGCCGGCCAATCGAGAAAGTGCGGCTGCATCACCCTGTGCCGGGCCTTGCATATTCAACTTGCGCTCCCGGCCCGAGCGGCAGATCGAAGCTGACCCAGGAGATGGTCATGGCAATCCCCGCGACCATGAAGCACAGCGCGTAAGGCAGCATCAGCGACAGCAGCGAGCCTGCGCCGAATTGCCTGTCCCAACGCTGCGCGAAGCCAAGCACCAGCGGGAAATAGCTCATCAGCGGGGTCATGATGTTGGTGTAGCTATCACCCATGCGATAGGCAGCCGTGGTCATTTCCGGGCTGATCCCCAGCAGCATGAACATGGGCACGACCACCGGGGCGAGCGCGCTCCACTTGGCCGAAGCCGAGCCGATGAACAGGTCGAGAAAGCTCGACATCAGGAGCACGGCAATCAGCAAAAGTGGCTTGGCAAGGCCAATGGTCTCGATTGCCTGTGCACCATTGATAGCGATGATGGGGCCGAGACGCGACCAGTTGAACATGGCGACGAAATGCGCCGCGAAGAAGACGAAGACGATATAGGGCGCGAGGCTGCGTACGCCCGCCTGCATCATGTCCATCACATCGCCGGCATTGCGAACAGTGCCCGTGGCCCGCCCGAAGGCAAGTCCGGTTGCCAGGAAAAGAAGCGTGAAAGCAGGCACCAGCGAACCGAACAAGGGTTGCAGGCCGTTGGTTCCCGGCTGGCTCTCGTCGCTCAGTGGAGAATAGCCCGGCACCAGCGTGAGGGCGACAAACAGCGCGATCACCAGCAGTGCGGCGATCCCGGCATGCCGCAGGCCTCGCCGTTCCGCCTCCCCGGTTTCGGGCTGGGCATCCATCGATTCGGCACGAGCTTGCGCCGACGTGTCCCATGGCCCCAGTCGGGGCTCGATCACCCGGTCGGCCAGGAACCAGATGATCGGGACGAATACGGCGCTTGCAGTCAGTGTATACCACCAGTTGCCTAGAGGGTTCATCGTCCAGCCCGGCTCGACGATGCGCGCCGCTTCCTGGGTAAAACCGAACAGCAGCACGTCGAGTTGGTTCGGTGTCAGGTTGCCCGCCAATCCGCCTGAAACGGCGGCGAAAGCGGCGGCAAGCCCTGCCAGCGGGTGGCGCCCGGCTGCGGCAAAGACGATGGCTGCCAGCGGGATGAACACGACATAGGCGGCATCCGAGGCGTAGTGCGATGCTATGCCGATCAGTGCGACGATTGGCGTGAGAACGCCATTAAGCGCATTGCCCAGCGCGGCCCGGATCGCAGCCGAAAACAGCCCGGTGCGCTCGGCTATCGAGGCGCCCAGCATGACCGTCAGGATCAGGCCCAATGGCGCAAAGCCGGTCAGTGTCTTGGGCATTTCGGTAAGTAGGAGGGCGACATTCTCCTCGGTCAGAAGGCTGGTCGCGTGGAAGGTCAGCACACCGCCTTCGAGCTCTCCCCAGGCCGGGGCTTCCTCTCCCGAATAGGGCAGCGATGCCGACCAGCCCAGCCATGAGCCGAGCACCGACAGGACGACCAGCACGCCGATCAGCCAGACGAAAATCATCGCCGGATCGGGCAACTTGTTACCCAGCCGCTCTACCCAGCCAAGAAAGCCGCGCTGGTGGGGGATTTCGGGCAAATCCGTTGTCCGCTTCAAACCGTTCTGACCCCTTTGGCGTTCGGGGTCGCATGGGTGTAGGCCAGCTTCTGGCTGCGCCTGGCAATGCGCCAGCCCGAACCGGTCCGGACAAGCTCGTCGTGATACCACACCCCGACGAAGAACGTGCTCACATTGCCTTGCCCGTCGTCCATGCCCATGGGGTTGAACAGGATCATCCGGCTGGTTGCCCTGTCGCCGGAGATCTCTAGGCGGGGCAGCGAAACCATGTGCTGCGACATCGCGAACGGAGAAAGCGCCGTGTTCAGCCACTCCTTCATTTCACTCAGAGATCCTGCCGAGCCGCCAGTCGCGGTATAGTCGATCTGCGCATCGGGAGTGAACATCTCGTCGAGCGCGTTCCAATCACGCTCGTCGATGGCGAAACAGTAGCGGGTGAAAAGGTCCTGGATTTCCAGACGATCGGACATTTGTTCGGCGGTCAGCATGGTTCTCTCCTGATTGCGCGAACCATCTATCTCACTCGCCCGCCTGCGCATAGAGCACGGCGAGCTTGGGATGATCGGGCATGACCAAGCGGTAGAATTCGGCGATCAGCCTGAGGTCGGCGGCGAAGTCGCCGCTTGGCATGATCGGCGGACCAAGGCCGCCACGCATCGTGGCGTGATCGACCCAGGCCGGGACAATCGGCACGCCCGCCTCAAGTGCAATGTGATAAAAGCCAGAGCGCCAGCGCATGACCTTGCCGCGGGTTCCTTCGGGCGCGACCACCAGCGCCATATCCGTGCGCCGGACAAATACCGCGGCCACTTTCTCGACATAGTTGCCGCTCTTGGAACGGTCGACAGCGATCCCTCCCATGTCGAACATGAAGCGCCGAAGCGGCCAGCGAAACAGGCTGCGCTTGCCCATGTAGCACGGCTGCAACCCCAGTTCCTGTGTCGCGCCGAGGAAGAAGACGAAATCCCAGTTCGAGGTATGCGGGGCCCCGGCGATGACGCAGCGACGCGGAATTTTGGCCACAGCCTCCACACTCCAGCCCCTCATTCGATACAGAGCCAGAACTGCCTGCCGCACCAGGCGCGAAAGTAGCGAAGGGGCAGGGGGTGTCATCGCCTATGCAAGATCGAGCGGGAAGCTGCCGGTAACGCCTCCGTCGACCACGAG
>JAURNJ010000319.1 GCA_030830245.1 Novosphingobium sp.
TCGCCGCCGCCGCGCAGGTTGGCGAGCGCAAAGGCGCCGCCCGCCTCGAGCCAGGCCATCCGCACCGACGAGAACGACGGGGTCAGCGATACGTCGAACCCGCCATAGCCATAGAGCAGCGTCGGCACCGGCTTGCCTGCGGCAGCCACCGCCTTGCTGCGAACGATGAACATCGGAATGCGGGTGCCGTCCTTCGAGGTGTAGAACCGCTGATCGACATCGTAATCCTCAGGAACGAAGCCAGTCGAAGGACGCGCAAAGACACGCGAGCGGCCCGTCGCAAGGTCCAGGCGATAGATTGCGGTCGGTAGGTTGAAGCTGGAGAAGGCGTAGAACGTCTCGGGATCGTCCGGCCTGCCGCGAAACCCCGAGGCGCTGCCGATCCCGGTGAGCGAAACCGTACGCACGCTCTTGCCCTTGAGGTCGTAGATCAGCGCGTTCGATTTCGCGTCCTTGAGCATCGAGACGACGAGATGCCCGCCGATGATCCGCGCATGACGCAATATGTCCCGGCTTTCCGGGATGATCTCGGTCCATTGCGGATCGGGCTCGGCAAGGTCAATCGAGACCAGCCGATAGCGCGGCGCCTGCATGTTGGTGACGAACCACAGCTTGCTGCCCATGCCTTCGACCAGCTGCCAGTCATGATCGAAACCGGAAACGAGCGTGCGCACCTTCCACCCGGATCGCTTCCTCTGCGTGAGGTCGACAACGCGCACCTCGTAGCGCTCGTCGGTTCCGGTCGAGCTGAAGATCACCGCATGGCGGCCATCGCGGGTGACTTCGGCGATGTGCTTGGTTTGCGGCATGTCGGGCGTGGCAAAAACCAGCTCGTCGGCGGACTGCGGCGTGCCGGGGCGATGAAACAAAACGGCATGGTTGTAGTTGAGGCCGGTGTAGGTGCTGGCCTTATCCGGCTCGGGAAAGCGCGAATAGAAGAACCCTTCTTCGCCTACCCACGAAAGGCCACTAAACTTCGCCCAGCGCAACTCGTCGTTGAGCAGGCGACCGGTCTTCACATCGAACACCCGAAGCGTACGCCAGTCGCTGCCGCCCTGCTGCACGCTGAGCGCGAGATAGCGACCGACCTCAGATGGTTCCCAGGCACTCAGCGCGTCGGCGCCGTCGCCCGACCAGGCATTGGGATCGATCAGCAGCTTGGGCTTGCCGGTAAGGCCCTTGCGCATGAACAGCTGCGACTGGTTTTGACGGCCCGAATTGCGCTCGTAGAAATAGGTGCGCCCTGCCCGGCGCGGAATGCCGAAACGCTCATAGTCAATGAGCGCCGCGATCCGCTTTTCGAACCAGCTACGATCCGGCAGCGATTCGAGATAGCCACGGGTTACGCGGTTCTGCGCGTCGACCCATTGTGCCACGCGCTTGTCCTCGCGCACGTCGTTTTCGAGCCAGCGATAGGGATCGGCGAGGGTTTCGCCAAACAGGGTTTCGCTGACGGGTTCACGCAACGTTTGCGGGTATTGCAGGGTGCTCGGACCAGCGACGGATTCGGCAGGGCGGGTCATCGATTGTGGCATGTCCTCTGCCGCCTGCGCGCCGGGTGCAGCGAGCAATAATGCCGCGCCCAGACACCCTGGAAAACTGAATCGTGTTCTCATCGCCCCGACATACAAAAACGGCCGCAAGGTGGATACCCGCGGCCGCTCTTGGATTTTATCATCTGAACCGTTGCTTACGCCTCGGCGAAATCGAGCTCCTCGCTCATCACCGGGCCAGAATCCTGCCCCTTGGCGTCGACATCGCGATCGACCAGTTCGATGATGGCGATCGGAGCGGCGTCCGACGCACGGAAGCCGGCCTTGATGATGCGGATGTAGCCACCCTCACGGCCCGCGTAACGCTCGGCCAGAACCTCGAACAGCTTCTTTTCCTGCGTCTCGTCCATCAGGCGCGAATGAGCCAGGCGACGGTTCGACAGCCCGCCGCGCTTGGCCAGCGTGACCAGCTTTTCAACGTAAGGGCGCAGTTCCTTGGCCTTTGCCGTGGTGGTCTGGATCTGCTCGTGCTTGATCAGGGCAGCAGCCATGTTGCGCAGCAGGGCGGCGCGGTGGCCGGACTTGCGCTGCAGTTTGCGGCCGGAAATCTTGTGACGCATCTCGTTTACTCCGTTCGATAGGGGCCCGTGTCAGGTAGCCCGTAGCAGGCCGGATCAAGGGGTCCGGCCAATGCCCCGATACTGGCTTTAGCCCAGCAGTTCCTGCTCGAGCTTCTTGGCCATTTCTTCGATGTTCTCGGGCGGCCAGCCAGGGATGTCCATGCCGAGGCGAAGGCCCATGCTAGACAAAACTTCCTTGATCTCGTTCAGCGACTTGCGGCCGAAATTCGGTGTGCGCAGCATTTCCGCTTCGGTCTTCTGCACCAGATCGCCGATGTAGATGATGTTGTCGTTCTTGAGGCAATTGGCCGAACGCACCGACAGTTCCAGTTCGTCGACCTTCTTGAGCAGGTAGCGATTGAGCTGGTTGGTTTCGCTCTCCTCAGCCAGAGCGGCGGCAA
>JAURNJ010000320.1 GCA_030830245.1 Novosphingobium sp.
CCGGCAGTTCCTCGACCGTCCACGGCAGGCCATGCTCGTTGAGCATCGCCATGAACGGATCGGGGTCCATCTGCTCCATGTTGAACACGCCATCGCCGCGCCAGGCGCCGGTCAGCATCATGGCCGCGCCGATCATCGCCGGAACCCCGGTAGTATAACTCACCGCCTGGTTGCCGGTTTCGGCATAGGCTTCCTCATGATCGCAGATATTCTTGATGTAGAAAGTCTTCTCACCGCTGCCGTCGAGCGCCTCGCCGGTGGCGATATTGCCGATGTTGGTCTTGCCCTTGGTGGTCGGGCCCAGGCTCGCCGGTTCGGGAAGCACTGCCTTAAGGAACTGGAGGGGAACTATCTCCACGCCGTTGTAGAGCACCGGGTCGATCCGGGTCATGCCCACGTTCTGCAGCACGGTGAGGTGTGTGATATAGGCATCGCCGAAAGTCATCCAGAAGCGCGCGCGCTCCATTTCCGGGATGAACCTGGCGAGGCTTTCCAGCTCCTCGTGATACATCATGTACATGTTCTTGGGCCCGACGCCCTCGAAGTCGAACTCCACCTTCTTTGCCATGGCAGGCGATTCCACGAACTGGCCATTTTCCCAGTGCCGGGCGGGCGCGGTGACCTCGCGGATGTTGATTTCCGGGTTGAAATTGGTGGCAAAAGCCTGACCGTGATCGCCGCCGTTGCAATCGAGAATGTCGAGCGTGCGGATGGTCTTGAGCTTGTGCTTCTTGAGCCACATCGCGAACACGCTGGTGACGCCGGGATCGAAGCCCGAGCCAAGCAGCGCCATCAAGCCTGCCGCCTTGAAGCGGTCGTGATAGGCCCACTGCCAAGAGTATTCGAAGCGCGCCTCGTCCTTCGGCTCGTAGTTCGCGGTATCGAGGTAGTCGACGCCGGCGGCGAGGCAGGCGTCCATGATCGTCAGGTCCTGATAGGGCAGCGCAAGGTTGACCACCAGTTTGGGGCCTATCTGCCTGATCAGCGCCGTCAGGGCGGGCACGTCTTCGGCATCGATGGCATAGGTCGCGACGCTCTGCCCGGTGCGTTCCTTAACGCTCGCGGCTATCGCCTCGCATTTCGCAACGGTCCGGCTGGCAAGATGAATCTCGGAGAAAATCCCGGCGTTCATCGCCATCTTGTGGACCGCGACCGAGGAGACGCCGCCCGCGCCGATCACCAGAACCTTGCTCACTATCGATACTCCGAACCGTCAAACCGAAGACCCCATATAGTCGCCAGCGTGACAGGCGAAAGACCGTTACCGCTTTGACAGCGCAGCCGATCGAGGGCAGGCTGGGTTTTTGGGCTATCAGGCGGGAAACCGGCAATGGTCGGCATGTCGATTCTGCAATCCGTGGTCGCGCTTGCGGCGTGGACCATGGTCATGTGGTTCTGGCTTTACGGAACGCGCATACCGGCGCTGAGCGCGGCCAAGGTGAGCCCCGACGACCTCGTGCACGATCCGACCAAGGGCCTCGACGCGGTGCTGCCGCCGCAGGTCCAGTGGAAAGCGCACAACTACAACCACCTGCACGAAGCGCCGACCGTATTCTATGCGGTGGCGATCACGCTGGCGATCATTGGCCAGGGCGACGGGCTGAATGCTCAGCTAGGCTGGGCCTATGTCGCGCTGCGGGTCGTCCACTCGCTGATCCAGGCGACGATCAACAAGGTGCAGCTGCGTTTCATGGTTTTCGCGCTGTCGAGCATCGTGCTGATGGCCCTGGTCGCCCGCGCGGCAATGGCGATGTTCTGACGAACAAACGGCCCAGGGAGCCGAACCTCAAATGCCTCTGGCGATGATACCTGGTCAAAGGCTGGCCCGCATTGCATCGATCGCCACAATGCCGAGCCGCATCGAGGGGTTCGAGAGGGTCGTGACCGCGATCCGCCCGCAGGTGGATCACATGTTCGTCTACCTTGACGGTTTCGGCGACGTACCGGCATTCCTGCCGCATCATCGCAACATCACTATTCGCCGGGCAGAGGAACTCGGCAACCTTCACGCAAGCAGTCGTTTCCTCTGTCTCCAGGAACTGCGCCAACCCTCGCTGGTCTTCACGATCGACGACGACATCGCCTACCCACCTGACTACATAGCGGTTCTGTCAGGCCTGATCGAAAAAGTGCGGGGAAAGGCGCTGATCGGCTTGCACGGTAGGATCTATCTTCCTCCGCATCGCTCCTATGTGACGGATGCGATGTGCGTGCATTTCGCAGGTGAGCAGAAGCAGGCTCGGCATGTCCACGAGCTAGGATGCGGTACGCTGGGGTTGCTTTCCACCAGTCTTCCGATAGATCCGCGAAACTGGCCGCGCACGGACATGGACGACATCTTCATCGCTATCGAAGCGCAGAAACTCGGATTGCCGCGTATTTCGATTCCTCGTCCGCAAGGCTGGCTGAAGCCTTACGCAGAGAACCAGGAGGACAGTCTCTGGGTCCGGACGCAAAAGGATGACAGGGCCCAAAGCGAGGCAATGCGCACATTGCTCAGGCTCTATTCCGAGCCAACGAAAATCAGCGCAAAATTTGCCACTCGATCTCGTGAACACCTGAAAGTTCCGATGCCGGGGTGAACTTCGCGGCTGTGGGTCGCACCGAATGCTGGCTTGCATAGAGTGCGACATCCGCAAGCTTGCAGTTGGCCTCTTCCGGACTGAGGCGTCGCACCATGCGAGACAATCCGAACCCTTCGAACACGCGCTTCGCCACCTCCAGGCCATCTGCCCGGTTCCTGGTTACACTGGCGTAAGGAAGGTCCTCATAAAGAAACAGATCGCAGAAGCGACCGATCCAATCCAGGTTGCGCCGTATCGACAGCAATGTTCCGACATGATCGCGGTGCCTGCCGATGGCCATGGGACAATGGAGCTGAACCCTAGTGCCGGCCACCCTTCCTTCGAACAGGGTCGAAAGGAGGGGCATCAGCCGGGACGACAGTTCCTGTTCATGCGCCCTCAGGTTGCTCAAATCGAATGGGGAAATCCCCCGGACAGGTGGCTCCGACAATCCGAGGTCATACCGGGTCAAACCGGCAAGAGCGGCGAACGCCTCATCCTCCTGCCGGCGAAGGGCGATAACCAGCTCGATCTTCGCCAACGGTTCTTGAGGCAAAGACAGGTCCGCTTCAGTGTAATTGCTCCGCGTGAATAGATTGATCAGCACGCCACCGTGTTGGCGCGCGGCCGCACTTAGCGAAAAGCAGATGTCATCATGATGGGGAGAGAGAAAAACGTGCACTGGACCGGGCGCTCTCAGCCAGTCGGGTCCGGGCCTAGCTGCACGATCATCTTGCCCTTGTTGCGGCCTTCCAGCAGGCGCGCGAGGGCATCGGGCGCGTTCTCGAACCCGTCGATCACTTCGATGCGGTACTTCATCCGGCCAGAGGCACTCAGGGCGCGCAGTTCCTGCTGGAACTGCTCGAACTGATCTTCGTAGTGATCGTAGACGACGAAACCCTCAATCCGCAGGCGCTTGCGCAGCACCGGCCTGAGCGAGGCTCCGAACGGCAGTTCGGGCGCATTGTATTCGCTCGCCATGCCGCACACCACGATCCGCCCGAAATCGGCCATCCGGTCATAGGCCGCGAGCATCACGTCGCCACCCACATTGTCGAAATAGACGTCGATCCCGTCCGGGCAAAGCCGGTCCAGTCTCTGTGCCACGTCCTCAGCGTGGCGGTCGATACAGGCATCGAAACCGAGTTCCTCGACCACGAAACGGGAGTTCTCCCCGCTGGCAATACCGATCACGCGCGCGCCGTCCGCCTTGGCCAGTTGCCCGGCAATCATGCCGATGGCGCCCCCGGCGGCGGAAACCACCACCGTCTCTCCAGGCTTCGCCTTGCCAATGTTGCGCATGCCGCACCAAGCGACAAACCCGTGCTGACCTAGCAGGCCGAGAGCCTCGCTGGCCTTGGTTTCCAAAGGCAGCTTCACCAGACAATCGCCGGGCACTGCCTGATAGTGCTGCCACCAGCACCCGCCCTGAACGAGATCGCCCTGTGCAAAGCCGGAATGGCGCGATTCGACCACCTGACCGACAAAACCGCCCATGTATCCCCGCGCCGGGGGTGGCACGCCCGCAATCATCAGGTCACCGACCGATTGCGTGCCGCCAAGCGGTACCGGCGCACCTTCGGGGCCGGGCAGCTTCCGCCGCATCGAGGGATCGAGCGACATGTAGATGGCGCGGAACAGCACCTCGCCCTCGCCCGGCACTGGCATCGGCTCTTCGACCAGGACAAAATCCTCACGGCGAGGCAAACCCTCGGGTGCGCGGGCAATGCGCATCGAAAGGTTGGTTTGCTCCATGCCTTACCTCTCCTTCGCGAACAGGCTCGCAAGCTCGACATGCGTGGACCAGCGAAACTGGCCGACCGGGCGCAATTCCTCGAGCCGGTAGCCCCCTTCAACAAGCGTGACCGCATCGCGCGCCCAGCTGGAAGGGTTGCAGCTTATGTAAACGACGCGCGCCACCTGCGAAGCTGCAATCTGGACCACTTGCTCCCGGGCGCCCGCCCGCGGCGGATCGAGCACGACGCCATCGAACCGATCCAGCTCTTCGGTGCGCAGCGGGTTGCGGAAAAGGTCGCGGTGCAGCGAATGGACGGGCATTTGCGCCCTGCCCGCAGCCTGCTTGCAGGCGAGATGTGCGCGCTGATCCGCCTCGGCAGCGAGCACCTTGCTCCCCTGCCGGGCCAGCGCGAATGCGAATGTGCCCAGGCCGGAAAACAGGTCTGCAACAGCGCCTGCGCCCGACAGCCATAGGCACGCCGCATCGGCAAGGGCCTCCTCTCCGTCAGACGTGGCCTGAAGGAAGGCGCCAGACGGGAAGGCCACTGGTACGCCGGACAGCGTTACCGTGACCGGATCTGGCTCCCACATTGCCTCCGCGCCGTAGCCTTGATCGAAAGTCAGGCGAGCCAGCCCAACATCGCGGGCAAAATCGAGAAGAGCCTCGGTCGCCTGCAGTCCCTCCACGGGCAGCCCCTTGATCCCGAGATCGACACCCTGATCGACAAGCGTCATTTCCAGATCGGCGGCAAGCCGCTTGCCCGGCTGGCGAGCCAGCATTTTGCGCAATGGCGCAACCAGCGCGAACATTTCCGGGCGCATGATGGGGCACTCAGCCATGTCGACAATACGGTGCGAGCCACCCTCACGGAACCCAAGTGCGATGTGGCCACCCATGCGCGCGGCATGGAGCGTGGCGCGGCGGCGACTGTGCGGGGGTGAGAGATGGGCGGGCGTGACACGCTCCGATTCAAGTCCCTGCCCGCTCGCCGCATTGACCACCCGCGAGGAGACGAACCCGGCCAGCGCCTCATCATCGCAATGCTGCAGCTCGCAGCCACCGCAAGCCGAATAGTGGCGGCACTCCGGCTCTGCGCGATGTGGGCCGGGCTCGAGCGTCCCATCGTCGCGCAAAACGTCTCCCGGCGCCGCACGGGGGACATGGCGGCCATCGGCGGTAACACCGTCTCCCTTTGCAGCGATGCGGATGATGCGGGCGGAGTTGCTCACAGGCAGGCGGCAAGCGCGTCTGGCACACGCGCGGCAAGATCCGACGCGGAGAAGGCAGGCGGGCACAGCCTCGCCGCCTCGCCATGCAGCCAGATACCCTGGCAGGCCGCCTCGAATGCCGGAACCCCGGCCGCCGCCCGGCTGGCGATTGCGCCTGCCAGAACGTCGCCTGTCCCGGCGACCGAAAGCCAGCTCGTCGCACGGGGAGCACAGGCAAGCCTGCCATCGGGAGCAGCCACCAAAGTGTCTGGCCCCTTCGCCACAATCGTCATCCCGCTTGCCATGGCGAGCGCGCTGACCCGCTGGACCTTGGAGCCGGTGCCATCGCAATCGAAGCTGCGTTCGAGACTGGCAAGTTCGCCTTCGTGCGGAGTGGCAATGGTTGCAGCCTCCCGCTCCGCCAGCACGCGCGGTGCCAGCAGCACCAGTGCATCGGCATCGAGCACAGCAGGCACCGGATCGGCGAGCGCGATGGCGAGCCGCTCGCGCGCGGCGCCATCGCGGCCCAGCCCCGGTCCGCACAGGATCGCGGTATTGCGCGGGTCGGTCAGCACTTCGGCCAGAGCCTCGTCCGCAACCACAAGATCGAAAGGCGCGTTGGGCGGTCGCTCGTCAGCGAACAGCTTCACATAGCCTGCGCCTGCGCCTTGCGCCGACTGGCAGGCCAGCAGGGCCGCACCCGGCATCTTGCCCGCCACGACCGCGAGAAGCCCGCGCGTGTACTTGTGCGCATCACTTGCCGGAGCCGCGATATGGGGGCGTGCGATCATTTGCGCCGCGCCCGTCACGGTCGCAATGCCGATCTCGACCAGTCGCAGAGCACCTGCCTTCGCCGAAGAGGGCATCAGCACATGGGCGAATTTCCACGCGCCCAGCGCAACGGTGAGATCGTAATCGGGCAATCCTTCGTTGAGCAGCATCCCAGAATCGGACTGGACGCCGCTCGGCAGGTCGATGGCGATACGGTGGCGGTGACGCGCGGCAAGGCGTGACAGCAGACTGTGATCTTCCGCTGTCAGGGGGCGAGTCAGCCCGCTTCCGAACAGGCAATCGACAAATACGTCGCCTTGCGGTTCCGCCTCGGGGCCAAGCACCTCGCCGCCGAACTGGGCGCGGGCGTTGATTGCCGCATCGGTCCGGGGCTCGCTGGCTGCGACGACCACGGCCTGCCCGCCGCGCTGGCGGATCGCCTCGGCAATCACATATCCGTCGCCGCCG